>NZ_JBFEGN010000006.1:0-91113 GCF_047228825.1 Siminovitchia jepli | reverse complement strand
AACACGGAAGTTAAGCTCTTCAGCGCCGATGGTAGTGAGGGGTTTCCCCTTGCGAGAGCAGGACGTTGCCGGGCAGAACATTAAAGGAATGCATGCTAAGTATGTGACGTCCTGTCGCAACGCATTCACTCGTACATCTTGTATTTCGGAGGATTAGCTCAGCTGGGAGAGCACCTGCCTTACAAGCAGGGGGTCGGCGGTTCGAACCCGTCATCCTCCACCATAAACGCCGGCCTAGCTCAATTGGTAGAGCAACTGACTTGTAATCAGTAGGTTGGGGGTTCAAGTCCTCTGGCCGGCACCATCATTTTGTATTCTTGTCATTTTCTGTCGATTTACAATTTTGACAAAATGAATCAATAAGAGCCATTAGCTCAGTTGGTAGAGCATCTGACTTTTAATCAGAGGGTCGCAGGTTCGAATCCTGCATGGCTCACCATTCTGGAAATGAAAAATTGAAAGATAGAAGTTAGACCTTTAGTTATCACTTCGAAGCATTAACTTGCACTTTAATTTTCTTGTATCTAATTTCCAACATCTCATAACGCGGGTGTGGTGGAACTGGCAGACACGCTAGACTTAGGATCTAGTGCCGCAAGGCGTGGGGGTTCGACTCCCTTCACCCGCATTTTAATTAAGCGGAAGTAGTTCAGTGGTAGAACACCACCTTGCCAAGGTGGGGGTCGCGGGTTCGAACCCCGTCTTCCGCTCTTTTTATCTGCCGGGGTGGCGGAACAGGCAGACGCACAGGACTTAAAATCCTGCGGTAGGTGACTACCGTACCGGTTCGATTCCGGTCCTCGGCATATATTGCGCCCGTAGCTCAATTGGATAGAGCGTCTGACTACGGATCAGAAGGTTATGGGTTCGACTCCTTTCGGGCGCGTTAATCTTAGAAGCTGGAAGTTCGAAGTTATGCGAGACCCTTCCAAGGCTGAAATATCTAACCTCTCAGATCCCACATCTAATATCTAACACGGGAAGTAGCTCAGCTTGGTAGAGCACTTGGTTTGGGACCAAGGGGCCGCAGGTTCAAATCCTGTCTTCCCGATCATTACAAATGGGGCCTTAGCTCAGCTGGGAGAGCGCCTGCTTTGCACGCAGGAGGTCAGCGGTTCGATCCCGCTAGGCTCCACCATATTTCAAAGGTCATATATCTTTGGGCGGCGTAGCTCAGCTGGCTAGAGCGTACGGTTCATACCCGTGAGGTCGGGGGTTCGATCCCCTCCGCCGCTACCAAAATAGGACCTTTAGCTCAGTTGGTTAGAGCAGACGGCTCATAACCGTCCGGTCGTAGGTTCGAGTCCTACAAGGTCCACCATTTTCTTTTATCTTCTTTGGAGGAATACCCAAGTCTGGCTGAAGGGATCGGTCTTGAAAACCGACAGGCGGGTCAAACCGCGCGGGGGTTCGAATCCCTCTTCCTCCGCCATTTTCTTATCGCCGCGGGGTGGAGCAGTCTGGCAGCTCGTCGGGCTCATAACCCGAAGGTCGCAGGTTCAAATCCTGCCCCCGCAATTTCAGGTCCCGTAGTGTAGCGGTTAACATGCCTGCCTGTCACGCAGGAGATCGCGGGTTCGATTCCCGTCGGGACCGCCATTATCACCCATGTTTTACATAGATGCTGATGATGCAAGGGTTTAAAACGTCATAGCATGGATTATATAGGGCTCAGTAGCTCAGTCGGTAGAGCAAAGGACTGAAAATCCTTGTGTCGGCGGTTCGATTCCGTCCTGAGCCACCATTTTCATGGCGGCTATGGCGAAGTGGTTAACGCATCGGATTGTGGCTCCGACATCATGGGTTCGATTCCCATTAGTCGCCCCATTTTAAATTATGCGGGTGTAGTTTAGTGGTAAAACTACAGCCTTCCAAGCTGTTGTCGTGGGTTCGATTCCCATCACCCGCTCCATATGAAGGGCCTATAGCTCAGTTGGTTAGAGCGCACGCCTGATAAGCGTGAGGTCGGTGGTTCAAGTCCACTTAGGCCCACCATTCCGCAGTAGCTCAGTGGTAGAGCTATCGGCTGTTAACCGATCGGTCGTAGGTTCGAATCCTACCTGCGGAGTTCTTTTTTTATTATTTGATGATTCAGTTTCATAAATTGGGGAAGTACTCAAGAGGCTGAAGAGGCGCCCCTGCTAAGGGTGTAGGTCGCGTAAGCGGCGCGAGGGTTCAAATCCCTCCTTCTCCGCCATTATAAAAAAAGACAGGGCCCCTTGGTCAAGCGGTTAAGACACCGCCCTTTCACGGCGGTAACACGGGTTCGAATCCCGTAGGGGTCATCCAATTAGAAATGCCACTCAGCCTGAGTGGCATTTTCTATTTTTCCTCTTTATGAATATTAGGCCGAAAAAAATATCAGCTTTGTCCAGTTTCGAGAGACAGGACGTGACAACCTTTTTCGGCCAGGCGCCATCGGTGCAAGGATCAAGCCGCTTCCCCTGTGGCGGTTAAAATCTGCCTTTTCGGGAATCGTCTTGTTCTTGTCGCAGGCCAGCCGCCTTGCGCTTTTCTTTACTATCATCCACGTATCCGTCTGTTTCTCGATACGGTATGTCGCCAATTGGTGATTCTACGCCCTCTTCATCAAGCGTGTCCACATATTCCCGTTCATTTTCTGATGAATAAATTTCAATATCATCGTTTTCCATATTCGTTCCCACAAAAGTTTCATACTGTTCAGGAGCGCCTTCGCGTTCGTCATCGCTGTACAGTTCGTTATAGCTGTCAAAGTCGCCTGTAAAATCAGAGGGCGTTTCCGATGTGCCAAACGATCCCACTTCTTCGAAGCTGTCTTCGTAATCATCTGCTTCACTGAGGTCACGGCTTGAAAACGTGTCGTTTCTCGCAGGATTTAAAATTTCTTCTTCCACGGGTCTGTCCCCGGGTGTAAATTGGTCCGGCGAGTGTTCAACACAGGTTGTTGCATAAGGAATGGCATCGAGCCTGTCAAAAGGAATGTTCTTTCCGCACTGTTCACAAAGCCCGTAATTCCCATTTTCAATTGAAGCCAAAGCTTTTTCTACTTTCTCAAGTTCATCTTTGCTATGGACGGAGAGTGCCCTGTCTTTTTCCCTTTCAAACAGTTCTGTCCCCATATCTGCAGGGTGGTTATCGTATAAGGATAGTTCACCTGTACTTTCACGCGAATTATTTTCTTCCAGATTTCCGCCGGTTTCCCTGATATCTTCACGGAGCTCCTTTTGGATATTTAAAAGTTTTTCCTTTAAACGGGCTGTTTGTTCATGGGTCAGCATAAAATCACTTCCTCATCAAGTTTGTATTAGTATGAACGTATTTGTTGAAATCATTTACTTTCTTACTGCCCTTTTCCCTATTTTTCAGTAATCGTAAACACCGGCATATATAGAAAAAACATGCCCCGGATTATGGGACATGTTTTTAGCTGATCACATAACTGATAAAGAAACTGATGGCCATCAAGAAACCAAAAATGGTATTAGTTTGGGCTGTTGCCTTCATTGCCGGCATCATTTGCACCGGTTCAGTTTTTCCAACAAACCCTCTAACGGCGCTGACTGCTTTCGGAATACTCACAAACGTGGTTAAAAGCCAAGGGGATAAAGAAAATATGATGATAAGAACAAGAATAAAAACATAAGAAACAATAAACATGCCGGCAAGCAGTTTTATGGCTTTTTCCCGGCCAAGCAGGATGGCTACTGTTCTTCTTCCGCTTTTCTTATCGCCGTCCAAATCCCGAATATTATTTGCCAGCATGATCGCGCCAATCAGTATCGATATGGGAACGGAGACAAACATGCTAATGATGTTTATATTCCCTGTTTGGATAAAGTAGGCAATTTGGGTAATGACAAACCCCATGAAAAAACCTGACGTGATTTCCCCGAAAGGCGTGTAGGCAATCGGATAAGGCCCGCCGGTGTAAAAATAACCGGCTGCCATACTGACGAGGCCGACGAGTGCGATCCACCAACTGCTGCTTGCGGAAATGTAAACTCCCAAAAGCATCGCTGCACCGAGAAATGCAAACCCGAGCCCAAGTACAGTCGAAGGTTTTACACCATGTCTTACAATTGCGCCGCCGATGCCGACGGAATGCTGATTGTCCAGGCCCCTGGCAAAATCATAATACTCATTAAACATATTCGTTGCAGCCTGAATAAGCAAACTTGCAACCAGCATAGAGACAAAGAGGAGTCCGTGAATAGGCTGTTCATTTGCCGATAACGCCGTACCAAGCAAAACGGGAACGAAAGCGGCCGTTAATGTATGCGGGCGGGTCAATCGCCACCAAATCCGCCAGCTTTTTTCTTCAGGAAAGGCAGATTGAGCTTGAACGTTCATTCAAAATTCTCTCCCTTAACATATTTCACCTACTAAAGTGTAGAGAATGTATGCACAAGTGTCAATGTTTTTTCAGCGTGAATCCGGAAATCTTTGGCGAAAGCGAATTTATTACATTTCGTCCTTATATTCATATATAATAAATAAATAGAAGAAAAATGAAAAGTCCACGATTTGGGAGAGAGTTGCTTTGATCAATTTAACTTTTCGGGACAAACAATTATTGAAGCAAGAGGAAGATAAATCAAATAAGGTTTTATTTAGCATTACAAGAAAAATAAAAAACATGGACCCGATTTTTTTTTATAAGTCCAATCGTCCTGATTACAAAGGGGAAAGTTTTTTTTGGAAAAGTCCGGATGACGGGATGGTACTCGTTGGACTTGGGATCACCCGCTCATTCGTGAATAATAGTGCCGAAGAGCGTTTTGGCCAGCTTGAGAAAGAGTGGATGAAACAGCTTGGGTCGGCGATAATTGATAACCCGTTTGAATCCCCGGGAACAGGACCGCTTTTGTTTGGGGGTTTTTCTTTTGATCCATACAGCATGAAAGAAGAACTTTGGCAGCCTTTTGGCGATGCCCTGTTTTATTTGCCGGAGTTTATGCTGACCCGTTTAAACGGAGATTGTTTCATGACAGTCAATTTGCTGGACGATAAAGAAAATAAAGATGGGGCGCTTCTTTATGCGGAAAGGGGAATCGACGAACTTGTCAACCAGCCTTTCAGTGAGAAGCAGACTCTGTCAACCCTGATGTATAAGGAAGAGAATTCAGTAGCTGAATGGTTAACATCCGTCGGCGATGTTGTAAATCTTATAAAAGAAACGACAGTTAAAAAAGTTGTTCTTTCCAGAAAAATGAGGCTTGTATTTTCCAATCCACCCGCATCCGGGGATGTATTAACAAGGTTGAATATGCAACAGCCCAATAGTTTTATTTTTTCCATCGAGTCCGGAGATTGCTGTTTTGTTGGTGCATCTCCTGAAAGGCTTGTAAAAAAATCCGGCGAAGTAATTTTTTCAACAAGCCTTGCCGGCTCCATCGGCAGAAATAAAGATCCGGAGGAAGATCGAAAGCTCGGCCAAACCTTGATGAACGATGAAAAAAACTTGCATGAACACGCGCTTGTGGTAGAAATGATTAAAAAGGCCCTTGAACCGCATTGCGAAAACATGGATGTCCCAAAAGAACCAGTGCTTTTAAAGACGCCTTATATTCAGCATCTGTACACTCCTGTCAGGGGGAAGGCAAAGACATCCACATCCATTTTTCAACTCGTGGAAAAGCTGCATCCTACCCCGGCGTTGGGAGGCGTTCCAACTTCAAAGGCACTCGAAATCATTCGCGAGAAAGAAATGATGGACAGGGGTTTCTATGCTGCTCCAATTGGCTGGACAGATTTTCGCGGAAATGGCGAGTTCATCGTCGCCATTCGCTCGGGATTGATGAAACAGGACGAAGTTTTTTTGTATGCCGGGTGCGGACTCGTTGCGGACTCGGAACCGGAAGACGAGTTAAAGGAAACAGGCATAAAATTTCAGCCGATGCTGCAGGCAATGGAGGGAACGGATGCATGAGCTGGCAAGACGCTTTAACCGAATATATAGCTGCATTTATAGATGGCCTGGCCAAATCCGGGGTGAATGAAGTGGTTATTAGTCCCGGATCCCGTTCAACACCGTTGGCCATGTTATTTGCTGAACACCCCAGCATTCAAGTGTATATGAATATTGATGAAAGGTCGGCTGCGTTTTTTGCCCTTGGGTTGGCCAAGGCATCTAAGCAGCCTGTTGCCGTTTTATGCACTTCCGGAACCGCTGCGGCCAATTATTATCCCGCTGTGGTGGAAGCAAATTTATCCAGGGTTCCGTTGATCGTTTTGACCGCCGACCGGCCCCCGGAGCTGAGAGACGTTGGGGCGCCCCAGGCAATTGATCAGATAAATTTGTATGGCAACCATGTTCGATGGTTCAGGGAAATGGCTTTGCCTGAACAAGGGGATAGCGCCAAAAAATATGTGCGTTCCCAGGCAGCCCGTGCCGTATCAGTTGCCAGCGGAGTTTTGCCGGGGCCTGTTCATTTGAATTTTCCCCTGAGGGAACCGCTGCTTCCAAGGCTTGAGCCTGTCCCTTTTGATCAGTCCGAACGCTGTCATTCCGTTGTTCCCAAAACAAATTTTCATGTATCAGAGGAAACGATCAATGCAGTTTCCAATTTATGTAAGAAGGCGAGAAAAGGTCTGATCGTTTGCGGAGTCATGGATGATAGCGAATTTTCGGCAGCCGTTGTGAAACTCGCCGAAAGACTTGGATATCCCGTTTTGGCCGATCCCCTGTCACAACTGCGGAGCATGTTAGATACGTCAGATCTGATAATGGACAGCTATGATGCGATCCTTAGGGCCGAGGCAGCCAAAACAGCATTGGAGCCGGATGTGGTGATCCATTTTGGCGGAATGCCTGTTTCCAAGTCTTTATCGCTTTTTCTTAAGGGATTGCCGCGCGTTCAACATATTTTTGTGGACGGAAACGGTGGATGGAGGGATCCAAATTATTTGAGCCCTGAAATGATCTATTGCTCCGAAACGATTTTTTGCAAGAAGCTAAGCGGGTTTAAATATGAAAAGAATGAAACCTGGATCAACAGATGGAAACAGGTGAATGCACTCGCTAAAAATGCAATATGGTCTTATGTTGATACGATAGAGGAGCTTGATGAAGGAAAAGCGGTATCCTTGTTCAGCGAATTGCTTCCGCCCGAAAGTGCAGTCTTTATTGGCAACAGCATGCCGATCAGGGATATGGATACTTTTTTTCATGTAAACCAAAAAAACATCCGCTTATTGGGCAACCGTGGTGCAAATGGGATAGACGGCGTCGTTTCGAGTGCCATCGGTGGCGCTGTTCATTGCCAGCCGCTTTTTTTATTGATTGGAGATCTTTCCTTTTTCCATGACATGAATGGATTGTTGACAGCCAGGCTGCATAAAATCAATATCAATATCATTTTGCTCAACAACGATGGGGGAGGTATTTTTTCCCATCTCCAGCAAGCGGAAGCAGGGACTCACTTTGAATTGTTATTCGGCACTCCAACGGGTCTGAATTTTGAATATGCTGCTCATTTATATGGTGCTCAATATTCAAAAGTGTTTAGTTGGGAAGACCTGCGTGTTGCCATGCTCAACGCAGTTCAAACCGAAGGTATAAATATTATTGAAATTCCGACAGATCGTGACAAAAATCTCCGACATCACCGATCTTTATGGCATCATGTTTCCCAGGAAATAAACCATTTTTTTCAGGGTGAAGAATAAATGCGCTTATCAATAGATGGCATTTCCTACCATGTGGATGTGCAAGGGTCAGGTGAAGCGGTCATGCTTCTTCATGGGTTTACGGGTAATGGCGGTACTTGGAAAGAGACGATCAATATCTTGTCCGGATCTTTCAGGACCATTGCGGTGGACTTGCCCGGACATGGCCAAACGGATGCACCGGCGGATTTGGCCAAATATGAGATGGAAGCAGTCGCCGCCCATCTTTTAGAATTACTGAACAGGCTTAAGATAGATCATGTCCATTTGCTTGGATATTCCATGGGAGGAAGGCTTGCATTGGGTATGTCGATACTTTATCCCGAGCGGTTCAAAAGCTTAATGCTTGAAAGCTCTTCGCCTGGGTTAAGAACAAAAGTGGAACGGGAACAGAGAATAATGGCAGATCAACAATTGGCCGAAAAAATCTTGAAAGATGGGATTGAAAGCTTTGTCGATTATTGGGAAAACATCCCGCTTTTTTCTACCCAGAAAGCCTTGCCTGTTGAAAAACAAAGAGCCATTCGCCAAAGCAGATTAAAAAACAGGGCAAAGGGACTTGCCAACAGCTTGCTTGGAATGGGGACGGGAAGGCAGCCTTCCTGGTGGGATCGGCTTCAGGAACTTCAAGTCCCGGTATTGGTTATATGCGGTGAGCTTGACGTTAAATTTTGCAGGATTGCCAAAGAAATGGATAAAAGGATTCCGGACTCCCGGCTTGTAATCCTGGAAGGTGCTGGACATGCATTACATGTGGAAGAACCGATGAAATTTGGTACAATAGTAAAGGAGTTTTTAATGGAAATCGTTTGATATTTTAAAGGAGGAGGTTTCAGTATGGCTGTTCAATGGACGAAAGAGAGAGAATATGAAGATATTTTATATGAGACGTATAACGGCATTGCCAAAATAACGATTAACAGACCGGAAGTACATAATGCTTTCAGGCCCCAAACGATCATGGAAATGATCGACGCCTTTTCTTATGCCAGGGATGACTCGGATATCGGGGTGATTGTCCTGACAGGTGCCGGGCAAAAAGCATTTTGCTCCGGCGGGGATCAGAAAGTGAGAGGGCATGGAGGATATGTGGGATCGGATAATATTCCGCGCTTGAACGTGCTTGATTTACAAAGACTCATTCGTGTTATTCCGAAACCTGTTGTAGCAATGGTTGCCGGATACGCGATCGGAGGCGGGCATGTGCTTCATGTTGTCTGCGACTTGACGATCGCAGCCGAAAACGCCATTTTTGGGCAAACCGGCCCCAAAGTCGGCAGCTTTGATGCCGGTTACGGTTCAGGCTACCTGGCGCGCATTGTCGGCCATAAAAAAGCAAAGGAAATCTGGTTCCTCTGCCGCCAATACAACGCCCAAGAAGCGCTTGAAATGGGCCTGGTCAATACCGTTGTTCCACTCGATCAACTGGAAGAGGAAACAATCAAATGGTGTGAAGAAATGCTTGAAAAAAGCCCGACTGCCCTTCGCTTCCTGAAAGCGGCATTCAATGCAGACACAGACGGTCTTGCCGGGTTGCAGCAGCTTGCGGGAGATGCGACGCTGCTGTACTATACAACAGACGAGGCGAAAGAAGGCCGGGATGCATTTAAAGAGAAACGCAAACCGGATTTCGGGCAGTTTCCGCGTTTTCCGTAATACGTTATTGAATTCGGGGACCTGATGGTAAAATCCATCAGGTTTTTTTGTAAGTAAAGAAAAAGTATTTTTTAGGTTTAACATTTTTTGGCAAAGACTTTTGTTGTCTGGCTCCAGCGCTTTCCTATACATACCAAAAGGAGTTTTTTAACATGAACAATACAATGCCGAATTGGCTTATAAAAAGGGCCGATCTTACCCCTCGGCGAACGGCTCTTATATTTGGGGACAAGTCCTGGTCTTTTGAGGAAATGCTTATCATCGTGAAAGAAACAGCAGGAAAATTGGCTGCTTTGTCAATTGGCGAACGAAGCCGGGTTGCCATTCTGATGGGAAATCGGCCCGAAACGATTTTTATTATTCATGGACTTCAGCAAATTGGGGCAGAAACAGTATTTTTAAACACCAGGCTGGCACCTGATGAATGGGCCTTTCAATTGACGGATTGCCAAGCCGATATTCTTTTATATGAAAATCGATTTGAACAATCGGTTTCACAGCTGCCGGTAAAAACCGTTTGTATCGACGACTTGCCGGAAGAACGTATCGAGGCAAAGATACAGGAAGTTTTCGGGCTGGAGGATGTCTGCTCGATTATGTACACATCGGGAACGACAGGCAAGCCCAAAGGGGTGCTGCAAACGTATGGAAACCATTGGTGGAGCGCAACAAGTTCAGCATTGAACATCGGGCTGCAGGAAGATGACATGTGGCTATGCACCGTCCCGTTATATCATATCAGCGGCTTTTCCATCCTGCTTCGCAGTGTAATTTACGGTATTCCGGTTCTTTTAATGGAAAAATTTGATGAGCGGTCAGTCAATGACCTTTTATCTTCGGGAAAAGTGACGATCATGTCAGCGGTCAGTTCCATGCTGATCCGGATGTTGTCTGAATTGGGTGATGGAACATATCATCCAAATTTCCGCTGCATGCTTTTGGGAGGCGGTCCGGCCCCGCGCCCATTGTTGGAGACATGCAAAAGGAAAAACATCCCTGTGTATCAAACGTACGGAATGACTGAAACGGTTTCGCAGATCGTGACCTTGTCACCTGAAGACAGTCTGGACAAACTGGGTTCGGCGGGAAAGCCGCTGTTTCCGTTTCAGCTGAAAATCATGGCTGATGGACGGGAGACAAATCCTTTGGAAGCAGGGGAAATTTTCGTAAAAGGGCCAAACATCACCCCTGGTTATTTAAACAGGGAAGACGCGAACAGGGACTCTTTTCATGATGGCTGGTTTGCAACGGGAGACATTGGCTATCTTGATGAGGAAGGATATGTTTTTGTTCTTGACCGACGCTCGGACCTGATCATTTCGGGCGGGGAAAACATTTATCCTGCTGAAATTGAGGAAGTGCTTCTTGCTCATCCATCTGTCGTGGAAGCTGGCGTTACTGGAGTGGAGGACGAAAAGTGGGGGAAGGTTCCCTATGCTTTCTTTGTAGCATGTGATGACATCCCAGAAGAAGAACTAATTGATTTTTGCCGAAAAAAACTGGCGTCATATAAAGTGCCGAAAAAATTCATCCGTATCCAAGAGCTGCCAAAAAACGGCGCAAACAAGCTCGTCCGCCGGGAACTTATTCAATATGCAAAATGAAAAAAAGCGAGAAGGGGCTTCTCGCTTTTCATAGCGTTTTGTCCATAATATCCGAATTCGTCTTTATTTTGATTTCGTAAAGATCATCCGGATTCCATCCATGGTTATTTTTCCGGTTCAAATGTCTGGCAGTCCGTTTCTCTCTCATTATCTGCCATTTTCCCCGAATGGCTCACAATATAGATCCTGTCAGCCGCGCATTTGTTGCCTTTTGCCCAATAGCGGCAATTTTGCACTTCGCATAGTACATCTTCTGCCACTTGTATCACTCCTTTTAGTTGATACATGAATAGTATCGGGAAACGGGGCGATACTATAAGTGGAAAAAATTATTGTTTTTTTTCCGGGACGGGATCAATGCCGCCCGGATGAAATGGATGGCATTTGACAAGGCGTTTGATTGTCAGCCAGCCGCCCCGCAGCGCTCCAAACCTTTGAATTGCTTCAAGCCCATATTGGGAACAGGTAGGGTAAAAACGGCAAGTAGGCGGCTTTAACGGAGAAATTACTTTTTGGTAAAAACGGATGAACGCAATAAAAATGGGTTTCATAAATAAACGCTTCTTTCCGAACAAACTTTTATGAAGTTTCATCTCCGGGCTGGGGGCGTTTCGTTCCATCAACCGGAGCAGGGTCTATCGTATGTTTAAATGAATAAGCCTTTGAAGTCACAAGGGCTGTTACAAGAATGACAACGATGCAAATCATAATAGAGATGATCATGACAATTTTCATCTTTTATTTTCCCCCTATCCTTACCCCTTATTGTAACACAAGTTGTAATTTTCGTGATAAAATAGCAGTGTTTGATTCATGATTAATAAGGGTACATTAAAGCTGGGAGGACTGATGAAATGACTGAAAACAATAGGCAATTGGTTGATCTGGTAAATAAACAAGTAGCTAACTGGACGGTCCTGTACACGAAGCTGCATAATTACCATTGGTATGTAACGGGTTCAAACTTCTTTACTCTCCATGCAAAGTTTGAAGAGCTCTATAATGAGGCTGCCGTGCATATCGATGAACTCGCTGAAAGGCTGCTTGCATTGGAGGGGAAGCCGGTGGCAACCTTGAAGGAATCCTTGGAAGTGGCTTGCATTAAGGAAGCTGAATACGGGAAATCCGCGGAAGAAATGGTACAAGACATCGTCGATGATTTTACAAAATTGACAGAAGAAGTAAAAGAAGGAATGACTTTGGCCGATGAGAGCGGCGATGAAACAACGGGAGACATGCTCCTTGCCATTCATCAAAGCCTGGAAAAACATAATTGGATGCTGAAAGCTTATCTAGGAAGATAATGGAATTCGTCCGGCAATTCGCCGGGCGTTTTCTTTTGGAAACATAAGCGTTTGTAACGATTTGTAATCATCAGTGTTTTAGAATAATGAAAGATATATGTTCCAGGCGGTAAGAAGATTATTGTATAGAATAAGAAGGATTTGGAAAAAGTGTGCCGAATATAAAATATTAAGAAGGAGTTTTTCCCTTTTTTCCCAATTATTCACAAGGGTTTTTCCGGATATCCAATAAAAACCCGATATTTTTAACCGCCGTATTCATAATATTTTGTAAAGGGAGGTATAGAGATAGGAAGAACGGATGCTAGGGAAGCATGAAATTACATTCAATTAAGGGGGAGAAAAAGTTGAAGAAAAGTGTGCTTTCGATTGGTATCTGGACTGCTGTTTCACTTTTGGGAGCTGCAGCTTTTGCTCTATTGGGGCTTGCCAGCGGAGAAACCATTTCTGCCGCATGGCTTTTAATTGCTGCCGTTTGTACATATGCGGTGGCCTATCGCTTTTATAGTAAATTTATTGCCTATCGACTTTTCAAGCTGGATGACAACCGGGCAACACCAGCGGAAATCAATGATGATGGAAAGGACTATGTACCGACAAATAAATGGGTTCTTTTCGGTCACCATTTTGCTGCCATTGCCGGAGCCGGCCCGCTTGTCGGACCCATTCTTGCAGCCCAGATGGGCTATCTGCCCGGAACCCTATGGATCATCATTGGGGTCGTGTTGGCGGGGGCAGTCCAAGATGCAGTCATATTAATGGCTTCAATGCGCCGAAACGGGAAATCGCTTGGCCAGATTGCAAAGGAAGAAGTGGGGCCGATCGGGGGTCTCATTGCCTCTATTGGGATTGTTGCGATTATGATTATTCTGATTGCAGTGTTGGCGCTTGTTGTTGTGAAAGCACTTGCTGACTCGCCTTGGGGAGTCTTTGCGATTGCCGCTACAATCCCAATTGCATTGCTTATGGGCATTTATATGCGTTTTATTCGTCCGGGCAAAGTGCTGGAAGGATCATTAATCGGTTTTGTTTTATTAATGCTTTCGATATGGGGCGGCCAGTATGTAGCTGCTGATCCTGAATGGGCAGCAATGTTTACTTTTACTGGCGGTCAACTTGCCGTTATGATGGGGGTATATGGATTTATCGCTTCCATTCTTCCTGTCTGGCTTTTGCTTGCACCGCGCGATTATTTAAGCTCTTTTTTAAAAATTGGCGTCATCTTCCTGCTCGCTGCCGGGATATTAATTGTACTTCCGGATTTACAGATGCCTAAAATTAGCCGGTTTATCGATGGATCCGGACCCGTTTTTGCCGGAAATTTATTTCCATTTTTGTTTATCACCATCGCCTGCGGAGCAGTTTCCGGCTTCCATTCCCTTGTGGCTTCCGGGACGACGCCAAAAATGATCGAAAAGGAATCGCATGCAAGAATGATTGGCTACGGAGGAATGCTCATGGAGTCCGGCGTAGCCATCATGGCTTTAATTGCAGCTTGCGCTCTTCATCCTGGTCTTTACTTCGCCATGAATTCTCCTGCTGCGGTGATAGGAACGGATGCAGTTGAAGCTGCAGCTGCCATTTCCTCATGGGGATTTCAGGTTACCCCGGAAGAAATTAAAACTGCTGCCGCAGAAATTGGAGAAGCATCGATCATGTCCAGAACGGGAGGAGCTCCTACGCTGGCAGTGGGAATGGCGGAAATTTTCTCCAGCTTCCTCATGGGAGCGAAAGCGTTCTGGTATCATTTCGCAATTCTTTTTGAAGCCGTTTTTATTTTAACGACCATTGATGCCGGAACGCGGATTGGCCGATTTATGATTCAGGATTTTGTGGGGAACTTTTACAAGCCGTTCGGCCAAACAGACAAGTTTTTGCCTAACGTCATTGCTTCTGCATTGATCACATTGGCTTGGGCATACATTACGTATCAGGGGGCAATTGACCCGTTTGGCGGTATTAATTCACTTTGGGCACTGTTTGGCATCTCCAATCAAATGCTGGCCGCCATCGCACTCGCAGTAGGTACAACCATCATCATAAAGATGGGAAAAGCCCGCTTCGCCTGGGTAACAATGATTCCTTTCGTCTTTTTATGCGTCACGACGTTGACAGCGGCGTTCATGAAATTATTTTCATCCGTTCCTTCCATCGGATTCCTGGCTCACGCCAAAATTTTCCAGGAAGCCATTGACAAGGGAGAGGTGCTGCCGCCGGCTTCCGATATGGACGTCATGAGGCAGATTGTGTTTAACGACAGGCTAGATGCTGTCATAACGGTGATCTTTATTGCTGTAGTGATCCTGCTGATACTTGATTCATTTCGTGTTTGGTATAATATTTTGGTGAAAAAGAAAAAAATGAAGCTGCACGAGACGCCGTTCGTTCAATCTATAAAAAACGAGGTGATGTAGTTGAATGTCATTTTTGCAGCCTTCAAACGGATGAATTGTCATGTGAAAACAATATTTGGACTCCCTAATTATGAGAGATACATCGAGCATCACCAGAGAAAGCATCCGAATGAGCCTCTTATGACTGAAAAAGAGTACTATGTATTTGCGCTTAAGGAACGCTATGAAAGCGGCAAGGTGAATCGTTGCTGTTAAGGGTGCAACTTTATGGTGCTTTAAACTGCAAAGCTGCCATTTTTCCATGGTTCCTTCTACGGTATTATCCCTAAAACAAGAACGGCCATATTTAGATTAAAATAATAGGGCGGCTGCCGGAACACCCTGCCGATCGGCATAACATAGTCCTTCATAAAGAGGGAAGGCCAAGATTGGTGAAAAGAAACCACCCTTAAGGGTGGTTTCACTTTTGATCATGGGGCGGCTGTCTGTCAATTCATATGCACCCTTCACCAGGCGTTTAGGAATGTCCTGGAGTATTTCCGGCTCGGACTTGTTCCCTTCACAGATTTGGCCGGAAATTGCAAACCCGAAATCATCTATCACTAAACAAGGGCAATTAGCGGACAGTCCGAACGCTTTTCTCCGGATGAGAAGGAAAAGGCAGTTAATGAGGTATTTTTCTCAAAAACTGCCGAAACTTGGCCTAGTACCAACATGCTCCAACGATAATTAACAAGATGAAAAGTACGACGATTAACGCAAAAGCATTACCCATGCCGTAACCGCCATATCCATAACCGCCGAATCCGCATCCGCCACAGCCGAATCCCATACATATCACCACCTTATCTTTTTAATATAACTTATGCTGGTTAAAGTAAAACGAGCCGGGGATTCGCGGACAGAAAAGAAAATGGGAATAAGATAGTCAAAACAACCATACGGAATTAGACCTTTTATCAAAATTGCAATTTTACCAAATTTTTCTGGCTTTTTAATGAATAAAATAGTTTAATAGAAAGAGATTAAATAAAAAGGGGTTGTATATATGGATATGTCTTATAGCCACATCCTTGTAGCAGTGGATGGTTCGGAGCCTGCGGAGTGGGCTTTTCGGAAGGGGATCGAGATTGCGAAGAGAAATAACGCAACGTTAAACCTTGTTCATGTAGTGGATACAAGCCAATATCACGGTATTGAATTGTATGATGTAAATTTTACTAAGAGGGCAATCAAGCGTGCTGAAGAGCTTCTGGATGGCTACGCACAGGAAGCGAAGGAAAAAGGGATTGAAAAGGTAGAAACTCTCGTACAGGAGGGTTCTCCAAAGGCGGTTATCACGAAGCATGCTGCCAAAAAAGTTGGTGCAGATCTAATCATTTGCGGAGCAAAAGGGATGAATGCGGTGGAAAGAATGTTCCTTGGCAGTGTATCCGAACACATTACCCGCCACGCTGAATGTGACGTGCTCATTGTAAGAACTGAAAAAGAATAAGCTGGCAAGGCTCAGAAACGAAACCATCCTTCAAAAAGCCAGGGGTGGTTTCGTTTAGGGCCTTTTCGCCTTTAAGTTGATTTTTCGTTTTTTCTTCTTTTTTCCTCACACTCCAAACAAATCGATATCCCATTTTCCAAAATGACGCCTTGATAAAAACCGGCAACGCAATAAATGGGCTTTTTACATAAATCACAATTACTGACGAATTCTTTCATGTTGATCCTCCGTTTCCGTTTAAGGTAAGCTTTTTAAAGAAAGCGGGGCGGCTTACATGGCAAATGATGTTTATTTAAAAAGAATTTACTTTGAAGCGACTGCGGACGATGGTTATCGTGTCCTTGTTGACCGCATTTGGCCGCGTGGTGTTTCCAAGGAAAAAGCAAAGCTCGGTGAATGGATGAAGGAGATTGCCCCGAGTCATGAATTGCGGAAATGGTTTGGGCACAATCCGGAAAAATTCCAGGAATTTAAACGGCGTTATATAAGTGAAATTGAAAAAGGCAAAGAACAGCAAAAATGTTTGCGAAAACTAAAGGAGCACTGTAAAAAAGAGAATATTACCTTATTGTTTGCGGCAAAGGATGAAGAACATAACCAGGCAGCTGTTCTAAAAGAGTTGATTCTTTCAAGCGAATAACAGGCACATGATCGATTCATTCATGTGCCTGTTTTTTTAAAGGTTAAAAAAAATATAAAGTTTAACCAGATTATCCCTTAGAAAGGGTATGTCTGTGTCCAGCTCCGACGCACAGGACGTGCTAGTGCAGGCGAAGCGACAGGACGTCGCAAGCCTGAGCCTGCCGACGCACAGGACGTGCTAGTGCAGGCGAAGCGACAGGACAAGGAAAGCTTCGACAGCATCAGCATCGCACGAAGGAAAAGCGAAGCTTTTTCGAGGACGTCGCAGCCTGAGCCTGCGTTCCTCGCCTTGTTTCCTTTATCTCGTCGGAGGCACTCCAGTCTGTACGTCGATGAGCAATGCGGTTGCGCTTTTCTTAGTAAAGTATGTATTAATGCAGCGGCCTATAATAGGGTGAAGAATCTTCTTTTCTCCCTTCCAATTGGGCGAATTTGCCTTTTAAAGTTTCAAGCAAGTACAGCCTGATAAAATATTGCAATTCATATTCGTCCATTTCTTTTACGATATCCAATAAATCTTCGTGGTCATACCCTTCCAAAACAGCAAAGGTAATCATGTCCAAATCCTCTTCGTCACCGGTTAATTTATCCCGGTACATTTCAAATAACTCATCAATCAGTTTCATTTTGCATCCGCCTCCTTTCAGGTTATTCTTGATTGCTCTCTTTTATATATACCCATAACTGAAATGAAAAACCAGTATGATTGTTAATACCATTATTAAGAATAAAATAAGATTGTGCAAGGCAAAATATGCATAAAAATTGGTTGAAGGAGTCGTAGCATTGAACGAGGCAAAGAAAACATATTATATTTCTGTTGGAACCGGCGAAATCATGAGAACCCCAAAAGCGTCGCCGTGGCAATTTAAAATAAAAGCAACAGATGATGAAATTACAGAGATGCGGGAAGTTTTTCAAACGATGCAGGACAACAGCATCGGTGATTTTTTCCGTGCCCACGTCCCATTTGTTGAATACTCTCATGACCCGACCAATGACGTTCATGATGAAAATTTGCACAAAATCTATTCAATGATATACGAGCTGGGGGATCAGGAAGCAAAGCAGCATATCCAAAACCTCGGCATTCTTGATGGCTTTAAAAGTGATTGACACCCGGCGATGTTTCTTTATAATGGGTTCGACAAGAGCCCATTAAAGGATGATCGCAAATGAGCATACAGTTTTTTGATCAAAATGGAAACCGGGTAACGCTCGCTTTTGAAAAAAATGCTTTTGAACAAAGCCCAGGCCACGTTTTGGCGATTTGCCGCTATCAAGACGAGTGGCTTTTAACAAATCACTCGATACGCGGTTTGGAGTTCCCCGGCGGTAAACTGGAAGAAGGGGAATCCGTCAAAGATGCGGCCATCAGGGAAATTTTCGAGGAAACAGGAGCTGCTGCAAACATCCAATCATATGTTGGAGAATATTTGGTGGAAGAAAACGAAGGCGCATCATTTGTAAAAGCGATTGTTTTGGCAAAAGTACTTAAGCTCGAAAAAAAGGAACATTACCATGAAACAAAAGGTCCCGTTTTAATAAAGGGCGACCTCCTTTCGAAAGTACATGGAGACGAATTCAGTTTTATTATGCAAGATCGTGTCCTGAAGGAAACGTTGAAAAAAATAAGCCAACAAAGCTGCTCCCACAAGGAACAGCTTTAGTGGTTATCTTTTATCAATTTTTTCTCAAGCCACTCTACAACGGTGTACATGATGGTGGCAAAAATGACAATGAGCACGAGGGCGAGCATGACGAGGGTAAAATTGAATACCTGGAACCCGTAAATAATCATATACCCGAGGCCTTTTGCCGAAACGAGAAACTCGCCTACAATGACACCGACCCAGGAAAGGCCGACATTGACTTTTAACGTCGAGATGATCGTTGGAAAGGATGCGGGCAAGACCGCCTCTTGAAAAATTTGTCTTTTTCCTGCCCCAAATGTCCAAAGCACTTTTAAATAATTTTCGTCAACATCCCGAAATGCCGTATAGACGACAATTGTTGTAATGATGACCGATATGACCGCACCCATCGCAATAATTGATGTAAATCCCGGCCCAAGACCGACGATCAGGATCGGTCCCAGCGCCACCTTCGGCATTGCGTTTAAGACAACAAGATACGGGTCGAGCACCTTTGACAGAAATGGGGACCACCAAAGGACGGCGGCCAATATCGTTCCCAGCAGGGTGCCCAAAATAAAGCCGAGTACCGTCTCAAACACTGTCACCCCTACATGTGAAAAAAGAGACCCATCGGCAATTTTTTCTGTAAGCAAGGCCCAAACTTTGGAAGGATAGCTAAAAATAAGCGGATCCATCCATTGATTGCGGCTTCCGACTTCCCAAACAATGAAAAAGGCGGCAAATATGAGAAATTGGTAAAACAAGATCCAGCGCTTCTCTTTCACCAGTTCCTGTTTGTATTGAGAGTGAAGAAGGGAAGGATCAGCGGGTTTCTTTTTCAAGGGATTCCAACTCCTTCCATATGATGCCGAATAATTCATGGTGAGCCTCTTTCGTCCGGGATTCAAAAGGAGTGGCCTTCCGCAGTTCATCCGGCACGTGAAACACTTTATGAAGCCGTCCCGGATTCGTTGCAAAAAGCAGTATTCTGTCGCTCATTGAAATGGCTTCACCGATATCATGTGTCACCAAAATAGCCGTTTTATTGTAACTTCTTAATATCTGAAATACGAGATCTTCGAGCTTTAGCCTGGTTTGGTAGTCAAGCGCGGAAAATGGTTCATCCAGCAGCAGCAATTTGGGCTGGACGGCCATTGTTCGGGCCAATGCAGCCCTTTGGCGCATCCCCCCGGAAAGCTGGCGGGGGAAAGACTTTTCAACACCGCCCAGTCCGATCTGCCGTAAAAAGCGAATGGCATTTTCTTTCGTTTCACGATTGAGCTTCCTGTTCAGTTTCAGTCCGATTAACGTGTTGTCCTCAATTGTTTTCCAAGGGAATAAATAATCTTGCTGAAGCATGTAACCGATGCTGCTTTTCTGATCTTCCGGGGGCTTTCCATCAATAATGACATTTCCGTTTGTCGGCTTTAACAGTCCCGAAAGAATGGAAAGCAGCGTCGTTTTTCCGCAGCCGGATGGCCCGATCAGCGTAATAAACTCTCCTTCCTTTACGGTAAAAGACACATCTTCCAAGGCGGTTTTTACAGATGACGGGGAAAAATAATGATGTCCTATATGCTCTGCCACAAGGAAGCTCACGATGTTTGACCTCCTTCATTTTCATTAAGGTTGTTCAGCCATCACCTTTTCAACAATTTTTGTATTGACGAGTTTGTTGTAATCCACTCTTTCGGGAAGCTCGCCCGCTTCTTCCATAATGGCCTGCAAGTTATCCCAGCCTTCCTCTGTCAACGTCATTTTTTTAGCAAACGAACCCTGATTTTTATACCGGTCAATGGCGGCAGCCAACGTTTCAAGGTCCGAGTCTTCAAAATAAGGCTCCACGACCTTTGCTATTTCTTCTCCAGAGCTTTTTTCCACCCATTTCTGGGCTTTATAAAGCGCCTTAACAAATTTTTCCACTGTTTCGTTATTTTCTTTAAGATAGCTTTCTTTGGACATAAAAGTGGTGTAAGGAACGTGACCTGATTCTTCACCGAATGAAGCGACGATGTAACCTTTGCCTTCTTTTTCAAAGACCGATGCAGTCGGCTCAAAGAGCTGAACGTAATCCCCGGTTCCGGAGGCAAAAGCATTGGCAATGTTTCCAAAGTCGATGTTTTGGATTAAATTCAAATCATTGTGGGGATCAATACCGTGCTTTTTTAAAACAAATTCGCCAACCATTTGCGGCATGCCCCCTTTTCGCTGGCCGAGAAAAGTGGAGCCTTTCAGCATCTCCCAGTCAAAGTTGTCGACTTTTTTCCGTGATACAAGGAAAGTTCCGTCGGTTTGGGTGAGCTGTGCAAAGTTGATGACCGGATCACTCGCGCCTTGGGCGTATACATAGATCGATGTTTCGGAACCGACAAGGGCAATATCGGCTGCATCCGACAAGAGAGCCGTCATGGTTTTATCACCGCCCCAGGTCGTTTTTAATTCAACATCGAGCCCTTCTTCTTTAAAAAAGCCCTTTTCCAGCGCTACATATTGCGGAGTGTAAAAAACAGAGCGGGTTACTTCGGCAAGCCTGACTTTTTTCACTTCATCCTTTTTTCCGGAACATGCTGTGCTAAAAATCAATAAAAATGACGCAATGAAGATCATTCCAACTTTTAGCGATATTTTCACGAAAGAACCTCCTATCCATGTTTGTCAAACGCCATGACTTTGGGCTAACATATCGTATGACGGGAGTTAAAATGTGTGAAATTATTTTTAGAGCAGGAGGAGCCGGAATGAATGAAACCCGAATCGTTGGAAAATGGTTATTTCCATCACCGAATCCGCATATCCGCATGTATTTAGTAAAGTATTTGTCTGCGGGCCTCAGGGTGAAAGGGCTGCTTGCCGAACCGGTTGCGGAAGGGATGTACGACGGATTTTTATATTTGCGTGGCGGCATCAAAAGTGTCGGCATGGTAAGGCCTGCCCGAATTGGCCAATTTGCTTCGGAAGGTTTCGTTGTTTTTGCTCCGTTTTACCGGGGAAACCGTGGGGGAGAGGGGAATGAGGACTTTGCTGGAGAGGACCGGGAGGATGCATTTGCGGCGTTTGATATATTAAAAAATCACCCGGCTGTTATGAAGGACCGCATCCATATTTTCGGTTTTTCCCGCGGCGGTGTAATGGCATTGTTGACCGCCATTGAAAAAGAGGCCGCTTCTCTCGTTACATGGGGCGGAGTCTCGGACATGGCGCTGGCATACGTCGAGCGGAAAGATCTGCGCCGGATGATGAAGCGTGTCATCGGGGGATCGCCCAAAACGGCACCTGCAAAATATACATACCGCACCCCTTTGTATGAGCTTGAACACCTGCAATGCCCCGTACTGATCATTCATGGAGAGCGGGACGAACACGTATCCGCCGAACACGCCCGCCGGCTTGAAAAAAGACTTTTGGAGCTGGGCAAGAAGGTTGAAACGAAGTATTTTAAAGATGCCACACACTATTTTCCGCCGGCTTTAAACAGAGAGGTCGTGACGGAGGTGGGGAGGTGGATGAAAGACCATTTTTATCAATAAAATACAGCATTCATTAAATTATGTATTAAGAAAATAAAACAGAGACAAAGCATTTAATTTACAAATGCGCGGTCTAACTCCACCGTCTTTAAACGGTTGTCCATACTTAAGAAGAGGTGAAAGTATGGAAGAATATAGAAAAGGCAGTCATTCGGTATATGACATCAAGTACCCACGTAATATGGGTGAAAAAGTACAAATATAAAATGCTGCATGGAGAGATTGCAATAAGGGCAAGAAAATTGATCAGACAAGACTGTGAAGCAGGATAGTTTACCATATTGGAGGGAAAAGTTGGATGCATTTGTTATTATCCTGCCTTCGGGTATGTAGAACCTTACCATATTTGATGTAAGATGTTGCAGGATAATTTCCTTAAACGACCACCTGTACTTTAGCAGGTGATCGTTTAAATGTCTCAAAAGGCCTCTATCGGCTTTCCTTAAAGTATTGAAGATATAACTTGCCAAGAAATTTTTCTTCAAAAGAAGCTTTTCTGTGTCCAACTCCGACGCACAGGATGTGCTAGTGCAGGCGAAGTGACAGGACGTCGCTGCCTGAGCCTGCCGACGGACAGGACGTCCTAGTACCGCCGGCGCCTAGCCCCGCGAGGTCACAAACCACTGCTGCCTGCTTGTAATTATCGACTCTGAAATGCTACTTTCAATCCCAGCCCTATATAAATTGCTCCTACAATCTTGCCGCTAAAGCGACTGATCCAAGAAATTTTTTTGACCACTCCCGCCAGTAATCGTACGCCCATTGCAATAAGCGTCGTATAGATTGCGCTAAGCAGAACAAATACTAAACCAAGCACCAGAAACTGAAAAAACGTTGAACCTTGCTCCGGATGTACAAATTGGGGCAAAAATGACAGAAAAAACAATGCTGTTTTGGGATTTAAAATTTCAATTAACACTGCCTGGGTATAAGAATTTGTTGATGTTGCGGGAGAGATGTTTGGCAGTTTTGGGTCTGAAGGCTTTTCCATAACCGCTCGGATCCCCAAGTAAAACAAATAAGCGACCCCTGCAAATTTTACAATATTGAAAGCTAATGCTGATGTCATCAGGATTGCTGAGAGCCCAATCGTTGCAAATAAGGTATGAATCAAATCACCGGTTGCGATACCGAGCCCCGCCATGATTCCGCCTTTACGTCCACTTTGAACAGTACGGGAAGCAACAAGAAGAACAGCAGGGCCGGGTATTAAAAATAGGCCAATAACAATCACCACAAACATACTTAATGTTGAGAAAGTAATCATATGTAGTCCCTCCAATTTGTATATATTCAATGATAACTATTATATCATTATTTTATTGTTTCAGAATGTTTAAATGATAGTTGCATGCTTACAGAAAGTTAAACCCATTCTTTTGCAGATAATCTGAAATTTTATCAAGAGCCTCAACTGTTTTTGCCATTTTAGGTAAGACTCGACGGTTGCAAGACAGGGATTGCGATGAAAATGATCAGCGGGGAATGGGAGCAGCATCTGCTTGAGCAGAAAAGCATCTCTTTTGTCCAACTCGGACGGACAGGACATCCAAGTACCGCCGACGCCACAAAATGCGGCGATCTAAGGCATCGGCTGCTAATTACAGTGGTGGCTGAAAAGCTGCCTCCCCGCAATGCGGCTTGCCTATGGCTGGGCGCCTTGCTCTTTTCCTATGAAATTCGTTTAGCGCACAAATTTTGACGGAATGTTGCTGGTACTCCTCTATTGACATTCCCTTAAAACTTAAGTATATTATTAAATAGTTTCATAATTGCGAATGATAATCACGGGAGAGACTAAACGATCGTGTTTGGCACCGAAGGAGCAAGTCCCAAAAAAATCCTTGGGATCCAATCTCTCAGGTAAAAGTACCGTGCTTGGACGCATCTCTGGAGAGCGCCTTTAAAAGGCCACCAACGGGGAATACTTCGCCATGAAGTTAAACTCTCAGGTAACAGGACAGAGGAAGGTAGATGATAATCGCTATCTTTCCCCTGTCCTTTTTTATGTTCCGGAAAAAATTTTCAAGGGGAAGATAGAGAAAGAGGAGGGAACATAATGGGCTTGTTAAAGGGAGATGCGGAAATTTATCGGGCCATTGAGGCAGAAAGAAAACGCCAGGATGAATCGTTGGAGCTGATCGCTTCTGAAAATTTTGTCAGTGAAGATGTGATGGAGGCAATGGGGTCTGTTTTAACGAACAAGTATGCAGAAGGGTATCCGGACAAACGCTATTACGGCGGATGCGAATATGTGGATGTCGTTGAAAAATTGGCGATTGCAAGGTTAACGGCATTATTTGATGCCAACTATGCCAATGTACAGCCCCATTCAGGTGCCCAGGCGAATACGGCTGTTTTTTTCTCAATGCTGGACCCGGGCGACAAGATCATGGGGATGAATTTATCGCACGGCGGGCATTTGACTCACGGCAGTCCGGTCAATATGTCGGGAAAATGGTTTGATGTCGTTTCTTACGGCGTAAGGGAAGATTCCCATTTGATTGATTACGATGAGGTGGAGGCCATTGCGTTAAAAGAACGCCCGAAAATGATCATTGCCGGTGCAAGCGCTTATCCGAGGATCATTGATTTTTCCAAATTTAAAGAGATTGCTGATAAAACAGGTGCCATTTTGATGGTAGACATGGCCCATATTGCCGGGCTTGTAGCAAGCGATCTCCATCCTTCCCCTGTACCATATGCGGATGTTGTGACGAGCACCACGCATAAAACATTGAGAGGCCCTCGCGGCGGGATTGTTTTAACAAATGATGAAGAAGTAATAAAGAAGATCAATAAAGCTGTATTTCCAGGTATTCAAGGCGGTCCGCTCATGCACGTGATTGCAGCAAAAGCTGTTTCATTTAAGGAAGCGCTTCAGCCGGACTTTAAGACGTACGTGCATCAAGTGGTATTAAACGCATCAAGACTTGCGGAAACATTACTGGAATCGGGGGCCCGGCTCGTTTCAGGCGGAACGGATAACCACCTTGTTTTGCTGGATGTCCGCACTTGGGGGCTGACCGGAAAAGAAGCAGAACACTTGCTGGAAGAGGCAGGCATTACCGTGAATAAAAACACCATTCCATATGATCCGGAAAGTCCTTTTATAACGAGCGGGATCCGGATTGGAACCGCTGCCATTACAACGCGCGGGATGAGAGAGAAGGATATGGAAGTCATCGGCGAGGCCATTGCTGAAATGTTAAAAAGCAAGGGAGAACCGGCCGTTACGAAACGCGTAAAAGATAGGATTCAACAACTTTGTCACGAGCATCCTCTTTATCAAAAATGTCTGGTGAGGTAGATTGGGGTGGAAAAAGTGATTTACAATAGTTGTTTTGATATTATCGGCCCCATTATGCTAGGCCCCTCCAGCTCCCACACGGCGGGTGTTGCGTCGATTGGCAAATTTGCATATGACCTTCTCGGGAACATTCCCGAGTCGGTTCATATCACTTTCTACGATTCATTTGCGGAAACATATCGGGGACATGGAACGGATAAGGCCATTTTGGGCGGCCTGCTCGGAATGGGTACCGATGATCCGGGGATTCGCTATGCTTTCGACCTTGCTGAAGATGAAAAAATGCACGTTACTTTCCAAATGGAAGACCGATGTCCTTACTTCGACCATCCAAATACACTTATGGCAAAAATCAGAAGAGGGAGCAAACGTTTGGACATCGGAGGCGCATCCCTGGGTGGGGGACTTTCGAAAATTTTTCTCATTAACGGACATCTGGTGGATTTGCTGTTGAATGCCGAGATCGATATGGAATGGATCAAAGAAACATACTTATAAGAAAGAAGGTGAAACAGATTGGATTTTTCATCGATGGAAGAACTGCTGAAGCAGTGCCGTGAAAAAAGCCTGGGGATCGGTGAACTCATGCTGGAATGGGAAGCAGGCAAGACAGGCAGAAGCCGAAAAGAAATTTTCGATAAAATGAAAGAACGTCTGCTCAGGATGAAAGATGCCGTTGAAGCCGGCATTGAAGACAAATCAACGTCCCCAAGCGGTATTTCGGGCGGCGATGCCTACTTGATGCAGCAATATAAAGAGAAGGGCAATTACCTGATGGGGAGCGTAACAGTGGACGCAATGAAGTATGCGTTTGCCACTTCCGAAACAAATGCCAGGATGGGGGTCATCGTGGCCACTCCTACCGCCGGTTCTGCCGGAATCCTTCCGGGATGTATTTTTGCCCTCAAGGACAATACAGATATTCCGTTTGATGAACTGGTGATGGGCCTGTTTACCGCCAGTGCCATCGGATATGTAATCGCCAACAGGGCATTTATTTCCGGAGCCGCAGGCGGCTGCCAGGCCGAGGTGGGATCGGCTGTTACCATGGCAGCGGCTGCTATTGTGGAAATGAACGGGGGATCTCCCGACCAGGCTGTTCATGCGGCGGCAATGGGTTTGAAATCACTGCTCGGCCTTGTGTGCGACCCGGTGGCAGGGCTCGTCGAAGTGCCGTGCATTAAAAGAAACGTCATCGGAACTTCCATCGCTTTTACAGCGGCGGAAATGGCTCTTGCCGGGATTCAGAGCAGAATTCCATGTGATGAAGTCATTGGAGCGATGTATGATATCGGAAAAAGGATGCCCCGTACTTTAAAGGAAACAGCACTCGGAGGTTTGGCCGCTACCCCGACGGGAGAAAAATTAAAAGAAAAAATTATGGGGAAACCGTGTTTAAGAAGGGCTTGATGTTCAGCCCTTCTATATAAAATGAACTTTCGAATGTAACGTTAACACCTGATAAAAAGCCATTGCGTCTAGTCATTGTATCTCCCATCCTTTTTGATTATTAGTATTCTATACCCGAAAAGAGCGGTAATGGGATTGCGTTCCTTTGACCGTTCTCGCCAAAATAGCGCCTGCACGGGTAATAGCAATAGCGAGCCGGAACAATTAATAATAATGAATACCGATCGTCTAAAATGATTGCGTGGTAAACTTTTAAATTCTTGGTATATAGATTCTATTTTCATGTCCCGACACCCTGATCCAACTGGTTAATGTTAAAACTATTATACGTGACCGACTCGTTGTTTTCCCCTTCCAGGGTCACATAGGACCATTCTACGTGACCGAGTGGCTGGTTTTTCCTCTAGCAGGGTCACATAGAACCTTTCTAAGTGACCGAAATGTTGATTCTTACGTTCTTTCGGTCACATAGAGCCGCTGTACGTGACCCAAATGATGATTTTTCCTTCTTTTCGGTCACATAGAATCTTTATAAAGGAGATGAATGGTTTTGCTTATTACCTTAACAGACACAGCCATTCAAAAGCTCAGTACAATGGAATGGGAAGAAGGAAATTTTCCCCGGATTGACTGTGATGTAGCCGGAGGCTGCGGCATATCTGTCTCATTCAAACTTATTTTTGATGAACCGAGAAAAAATGACTCCGTGCTCGAGTATAACGGCATTCGCATTTTGCTCGACCGCTTTACCCGGAGGAATTTGGACGAGGTCACCCAGATTGATTATTCCGATGAACACGGCTTTACTGTTGGGGAAAACTTCGTTTCAAGCGCGTGCGCCATTGAAATACCTTCATAACCCCTACACCTCGGGTCCTAAGCAATCCCCCTTTAAGGGAGCAGCCCACATAAGAGTTAGAAAAAAGTAACCAACCCAAATGCTGGCCAGGCGTCATGGGTGGTTACTTTTTTTGTTATGATAGCATGTATGACCAAAGTTTCGAAAGAAATCATTGGAATTTGTTGAAAAAGAGAGTCCCTGCGTGGGCTCACTGTTTGGTATGTCATGCACAAAATAATATGGATTGCACAGATCACCCACTTGTGCAATGCGATGAACACCATTCATCATCGCGAACCGACCCCATCGTGTTTGCCGTTGGAAACGGATGATGCCAGCACCGAGTTTATCGCCGATGGCATCCATGTCCATCCGGCAATGATCAGGCTCGCCTTGCGGGCGAAGCGGAATCAGGAAATTGCTGTGATTACGGATGCAATCAGGGCCACCGATTTGGGTGACGGCGATTATCACTTGGGAGTGCTGCCGATTCCCCCACTTCAATCTGAGATAGTCGATAAGTGGGGGATGAATTTTAGTTTGGCGAAGCCAAAAGTTTCAGGACAGAACACTTGTTTTCTGCTAAACAAAAAGATAAGATGATCAAAAAATCTTAGAATGATGAAATTGATTCTGCTATTTTCCTTGAAAAATGAAAGCGTTTATATTAATATAAGTTATACCTTCGATTTAGTGACGGACGTTTGCATGTTTCCCATGTGAATGCCCCGCACTTTACCCGAACGGCAGGAGGATCATAAGTGTTTCCTAAAGAAGCAATTTATGTGATTGGTGACAGTAAGACTGCATCCAACAACCCTATTATGCAGCAATATAATGCATATTTCGTTGGTTTGGTTGTCGACACCAGGAATCATGAAATATTGGAAGCGGAATGTTCTTCTACCATTCCACTTACATCCAAGTTTATAAAATCATTATTTATCGGCAGGTTTATGCATGAGCAGGAGGAAATTATTTCGGAAATTGAAAGCAGGTACTTTGGTTCCTCGCAAAAAGCGCTGATTGTCGCTTTCAAAAATGCTCTTATTAAATATAATCAGCTTATTACCGGTTAGCTGCTTCATTTGTTCTTCGCAAGTGAAATCCAGCTGTTAGAGAGTTTTTTGTCTCTAATGGCTGGATTTTTTTATATCCATAACGAAATCTCGGAAATATCTCTTGTCGGAAAAAAAGCATGGATGTTTATGGGTGAGATCCGAATTTCCGCTCATTTTATAATAGATTGAATAATTTGTTTATTTACTTTATACTAAAAATAGTATTTTGAATGGGGAGAGAGACTATGAAACTTTATATTTCTGTCGACATGGAAGGCATCACTGGCCTCGTCGATCACACCCACGTGGATGCGGACAAGCACAATTATGAACGAAGCCGGATCATGATGACGGATGAAGCCAATCATGTGATTGCGGCCGCGTTTAACCAAGGGGCGAAGGAAGTCGTCGTCAATGATAGTCATTCAAAGATGAATAATCTTTTAATCGAAAGGCTTCACCCGGAAGCTTATATCATTACCGGTGATGTGAAACCGTTTTCAATGGTTCAAGGACTTGATGAGACGTTTGCCGGTGCCATTTTTGCCGGTTACCATGCCCGCGCGGCCCAGCCTGGAGTGATGACCCACTCGATGATTTTTGGTGTCCGCAACATGTTTATTAATGATGCGGCCGTTGGCGAGTTGGGGTTCAATGCCTATGTCGCCGGTTATTACGGTGTGCCGGTGATTATGGTTGCCGGTGATGATCAGGCAGCACTTGAAGCGGAACAGTTGATCCCAAATGTGACGACCGCAGTGGTCAAGGAAGCCATTTCCCGTTCTGCAGCCAAATCATTAACACCGGCCAAGGCAGGGGAGCTGCTGAAAGAAAAAACGGCACATGCGATTAAGAACCGCCATCACGTGAAACCGCTGACCCCGCCTGACAAACCGCTGTTAAGCATCGAATTTACCAATTATGGTGAAGCAGAGTGGGCGAATTTAATGCCGGGGACGGAGATGGTGCCGGGAACAACGATTGTCCGTTTTCAAGCCAAGGATATTCTCGAAGCCTACCAAGCGATGCTTGTCATGACGGAACTTGCGATGCGAACAACATTCTGTTAGGGAAGTGGCCATCATGAATACATATTTTATAAAACGTTTTGCGGCCATGATCATTACGTTATGGCTGATTATTACCGGAACATTTTTCTTAATGCATTCTGTGCCGGGATCGCCTTTTAACGAAGAGAGAACAACGAATGAAGCCATTCAAAAAAACCTTGCATCTTATTACCAATTGGATAAGCCGCTCATTGTGCAGTACGGCAATTATTTAGTATCACTTGTTCAGGGTGACCTCGGACCATCTATTAAAAAACCCGGCCAATCAGTAAATGATCTGCTTGGCAGAGGGTTTCCCGTATCATTTGAACTGGGAATGTATACGCTGATTGTGGCGACTATTTCCGGGATTGTCTTAGGGGTAGTGGCCGCCTTAAGGCATAACGGCTGGATTGATTACCTGGCGATGAGCGTGGCTGTATTGGGAATCTCCATTCCGAACTTTGTCATGGCGACGGCGCTCATTCAACAATTGGCTGTCAATATCCCGATATTTCCGGTGGCGACATGGTCAAGCCCAAAACATATGGTGTTGCCGATTTTGGCTCTGGCAACCGGCCCCATGGCCATTATTGCACGGTTAACGAGGACAAGCATGCTCGAAGTGTTAACCCAGGATTATATAAAAATGGCAAAAGCAAAGGGATTGTCGCCAGTGAAAATCGTCATGAAACATGCGTTGCGAAATGCCCTCCTGCCGGTCGTGACGGTTCTTGGTTCTTTGGCGGCAAGCATTTTAACCGGAACATTTGTCATTGAAAAAATATTTGCGATTCCCGGCATGGGAAAATATTTTGTCGACAGCATCAATAACCGGGATTACCCGGTCATTATGGGTACCACTGTTTTTTATAGTGCCCTGTTAATTTTCATGTTGTTTTTAGTAGATTTAGCCTATGGGTTCTTGGATCCCCGCATAAAGCTCCATAAAAAGGAGGCGAAATGATGGAACTGCGCAGACAGGAAGAGCGGAATATTTCGCCTGAAATACCTGATGAATGGTTTGTGCCGAAAGTCCGTGATGAAAAGCAAGCAGAAGCAGTCGTAAGACCGAGCTTATCTTATTGGAAGGACTCATGGCATCGCCTGGTGAAAAACAAATTGGCCATGGCCGGTTTGATTTTCCTCCTGCTTCTTGCTTTGCTGGCTATTTTCGGCCCGATGTTTTCACCCCATTCTGTTGAAACGCAAAAATTAACGCAGCAAAATCTTCCTCCATCGAGCAAGTATTGGTTTGGAACAGATGACTTGGGCAGAGATGTGTTCACCAGAACATGCTATGGGGCGCGAATTTCCTTATTTGTCGGGTTTATGGCAGCCATCATTGACTTTCTGATCGGGGTCACCTATGGGGGGATTGCCGGTTATAAAGGCGGACGGATTGATCATTGGATGATGCGGTTTGTTGAAATCTTGTATGGCCTGCCTTATTTACTGGTTGTCATTCTTGTCATGGTCGTGATTGGCCCTGGTCTAACCACGATTATTCTCGCTCTTTCGATTACCGGCTGGGTCGGAATGGCGCGGATTGTCAGAGGGCAGGTTCTGCAAATTAAAAACTATGAATTTGTGCTCGCCTCCCAAACGTTTGGGACGAAAACCTCGCGGATTATCCGCAAACATCTTTTGCCAAACACGATGGGCCCGATCATCGTGCAAATGACGCTGACGATTCCATCGGCGATTTTTGCGGAAGCTTTCTTAAGCTTTATCGGCCTTGGCATCCAGGCGCCGCATGCCAGCTGGGGAGTAATGGCGAATGACGGTTTATCGACGATTCTGTCAGGTTACTGGTGGCGCTTGTTCTTCCCAACTTTGTTTATTTCATTAACAATGTTTGCATTTAATGTTTTGGGCGACGGGTTACAGGATGCCCTTGATCCGAAACTAAGGAGGTAGCATCATGGAAAAAATCCTGCAGGTGAAAGATCTGCATGTATCATTCAAAACCTATGGCGGGGAAGTCAAAGCCGTACGCGGTGTCAGCTTTGATTTGCATAAAGGTGAAACATTGGCGATCGTCGGGGAATCCGGCTGCGGGAAAAGCGTGACCTCGCAGAGTATTATGAGGCTGATCCCGGAACCGCCAGGCAGGATTGCAGGCGGGGAGATACTATTTAAAAATAAAGATTTAATCAAGCTGAAGGAGCCTGAACTGAGAAAAATCCGCGGCGCTCAAATTTCAATGATATTTCAAGATCCGATGACGGCTTTAAATCCGACCATTACAATCGGTGACCAAATTATGGAAGGAATTCGCGAGCATGAGCCCATTTCCCGGAATAAAGCCAAGCAGAAGGCGATTGAGATGCTGGCGCTCGTCGGCATTCCTAACCCGGAAATCCGCTTGAAACAATATCCGCATCAGTTTAGCGGCGGGATGCGCCAGAGGATTGTGATTGCGATGGCACTCGTTTGTGAACCTGATGTACTGATAGCGGATGAACCGACAACGGCACTTGATGTCACCATTCAAGCACAAATTCTCGAACTATTCCGGGATATTCAAAAGAAAATCGGTGTTTCGATTATTTTAATCACGCATGATTTGGGGGTTGTTGCACAGGTTGCCGATAGAATTGCTGTCATGTACGCCGGCAAGATTGTCGAACTCGGGTCAAGGCGGGAGATATTTTATCAGCCGCAGCACCCCTATACAAAGGGATTGCTTCAATCCGTACCGCGCTTGGATATGGTCAAGGGTGACTTGATTCCGATTCCGGGAACACCACCGGATTTATTTGCACCGCCGGTTGGCTGTGCCTTTAGTGCCCGCTGTCCGTTTGCGATGGAAGTGTGCAGCCGCGTCTATCCGTTTCAATACCATGTAAGCGACCAGCATCAAGTCGATTGTTGGCTGCAGGATGAACGGGCGAGAAAATTGGTTTCAACATTTTAACATAATACTAATTTATAAGGGGGAGGAACATGAAAAAGTTGATGATAATGTTGGCTGCCATCATGCTTCTAATTTCTTTGTCGGCATGTACAGCCAACAAGGATGCCGGCAGTGAACCAAAAGACAATGGGAAAGAAAAGACCGCGGATAAGGGAGAAAAGGTTCTTTATTTAAATAATGGACAAGAGCCCACATCATTTGACCCGCCGATTGGCTTTGATGCCGTGTCTTACAATGCTTTAAACAATATTATGGAAGGGCTTACGCGGTTGGATGAAAGCCATGAGCCGCAGCCTGCAACGGCAGAAAAATGGGACATTTCCCAAGACGGTAAAACCTACACATTCCATATTCGTGAAAATGCCAAATGGTCAAACGGTGATGATGTAACGGCCGATGATTTCGTTTATGCCTGGAAACGCCTGTTGGATCCGAATACCGGTTCTGCTGCTGCTTTTTTAGGCTACTTTATTGAAGGCGGCGAAGAGTATAACGATGGAAAAGGCTCTGCTGACGATGTCAAGGTGAAAGCGATTGACAAAAAAACGTTGGAAGTAACACTGATGAGCCCGCAGGCTTATTTCCTAAGTGTCATTGCCAACCCTTGTTTTTTCCCAATCAATGAAAAAGTCGCAAAAGACAATCCAAACTGGTTTAACGAGGCCGGCACATTTGTCAGCAATGGACCGTTCAAGTTGGCTGAATGGAATCATGACAGTGATTTTACAATGGTAAAGAATGACCAATACTGGGATGTCAACAATGTGAAACTGGATAAAGTTCATTGGGCAATGGTCGATGATCCAAATACGGAATATCAAATGTTTACGACAGGTGAACTCGATACAACCGATATTCCGGCGGAACTGGCCGACAAGCTGTTTAAAGAGGAGAATGTCGAGATAGAGGATCAGGCAGGACTCTATTTCTACCGCTTTAATGTAACAAAAGAACCATTCCAAAATAAAAATATCCGTAAGGCCTTCGCGTTAGCAGTTGACCAAAAGCAAATGGTTGAACTTGTAACGAAGAACCAGGAGAAACCTGCTTATGGCTTTGTTTCCTATGGATTTAAAGATTCACAAGGCAATGATTTCCGTGAAAAGAATGGCGATCTGATTAAAACCGATCCAGCAAAAGCAAAAGAATTATTGGAAAAAGGAATGAAAGAAGAAGGATATTCGAAGCTGCCGGAAGTCACTTTGACTTATAACACACTTGACGATCATAAGAAGATTGCCGAGGCTTTGCAGCAAATGTTTAAAGAGAACCTGGACGTTGATGTAAAGCTGGCCAACTTGGAAAGCAGCGTATTTGTAGAAGATCAAAAAGCACTGAAATTCCAATTTTCACGCAGTTCATTCCTTGCTGACTATGCCGATCCCATCAACTTCCTGGAGAACTTTATTACCGGTTCCCCAATGAACCGTACAGGCTGGAGCAATAAGGAATTTGATCAAATAATTAAAGCAGCCAAACATGAAAAAAATGAAGAAAAACGTTATGAAATGATGTATAAAGCGGAAAAAATCTTGCTGGATGAAGCACCCATTGTTCCCATTCATTTCTACAACCAGCCTTATTTACAAAATAAAGATGTTACCGGCATTGTCCGCCACCCTGTGGGCTATTTAGAATTAAAATGGGCTGATAAGAAATAATCTGCTAAAAGTACGTGTTCAAAAAGTTGACAAATCAGAAGCAAGAAGATCGAGGCGGCGAAGTTTCGAGCAGCGGAATGTATGCTTTTAAATACATGAGCAGCGCAGAAACGAGCCAACGAAGAGATTCGCCGCTTATCATTTGGCGACTTTTTGAACAACCTCTAAAAGGGGTGTTCGATTGGAGCATCCCTTTTGCCCGCCTATCATAAAGTAGAAGAAAGGGGGTCATGATGTTGCCGTTTATCAAACCATTTCGTTTGCAGGAAGGGGATGCCGTTGCGGTGGTTGCACCGGCAAGTCCGCCGAACCTTGACAATCTTGAACGGGGAATTGAGTTCTTACAAGGACTTGGATTAAACGTGATAAGAGGAAAAAGCCTCACCAACATAAACGGTTATTTGGCAGGAACAGATGAGGAACGGCTGCAAGATTTACATGAAGCATTTCTGGATCCTGAGGTGAAGGGCGTTATCTGTGCCTGCGGCGGATACGGCACTGGCCGGATTGCCGCCAAGATCGATTATGAAATGATTCGTCACCACCCGAAAATTTTCTGGGGTTATAGCGATATTACTTTTTTACATACAGCCATCAGGCAGGAGACCGGCCTCGTGACCTTCCATGGTCCAATGCTTGGGTCGGATATAGGCAAGGAAGATACACACCCATTATCGAAAAAATGCTTTCAGCAATTATTTCAGCCGGCGGAATGGGCCTATACGGAAGACATTTCGCCGCTTGAAGCGGTAGTGGAAGGGAAAGCGGACGGGCCGTTAGTCGGCGGAAACTTATCATTGCTGGTAAGTACACTTGGAACAAAGTTTGAAATCGACACAAAGGATAAACTTTTATTGATTGAAGATGTCAATGAGGAACCGCGCGCTGTCGACCGAATGCTGAATCAGCTTTACATGGCCGGAAAACTCGATGACGCGAGCGGTATAGTAATTGGCGACTTTGCCGACTGCATCCCGAAATGTGATTTATCGCTTTCGCTTCATGAAGTGATTGACCACTACGTAAAGCTGGCCAATAAACCGGCCATCAAGGGTTTCCAAATGGGTCATTGCAATCCGCATATCGCGGTACCGTTGGGCGTTCAGGCGACGCTTGACACAACGGAGAAAAAGCTATCGGCAGATTCCGGCATCATGTAAAGGATGGTAAAGATGAAGATTGAGCAAATAGAAACGTATAAAGTGGCGGTCCCGCTTCTTAATCCTTTTAAAACAGCCTTAAGAACCGTAAAGGTGGCCGAATCTGTTTTGGTGAAAATAACGTGCGATAACGGAATTACCGGCTGGGGGGAAGCACCGCCGACTGTTATCATAACAGGCGAGAGCCTGCAGAGCATCGAATCCGCCGTTCATCTGGAGATTGCGCCTTTTTTGAAAAATAAAAGTCTGTTGAACTATGAACTTATTTTTCAAGGACTGAAAACAGGAATGGTTGGCAATTCCAGCGCCAAAGCTGCGGTGGATATGGCACTGTATGATTGTCTGGCGCAATATTGCAAGCTGCCGTTATACCAATTTCTCGGCGGCTATAAAAAGGAACTGGAAACTGATTTTACCGTGAGTGTCAACGGACCGGAGGAGATGGGCGATGACGCGGTTTCTTATATCAACCAGGGGTTCAATGTTTTAAAGGTCAAGGTTGGCAAAGATGATGTCGAAACCGACGTGGAACGGATTCGGGAAATTCGAAAGCGTGTCGGGAATAAGATTAAAATCCGGCTGGATGCCAACCAGGCATGGACGGCAAAGGATGCCATCAGAGCAATCCGCAAACTGGAAGACAGGGGATTAAATATTGAGCTGGTGGAGCAGCCGGTAAAGGCGGATGATTTGGAAGGCCTGAAACAAGTGACCGATCACGTTGACACGCTGATTATGGCAGACGAATCCGTGTTCACACCGAAGCAGGCATTTCAAGTCTTGAAAACAAGAAGTGCCGATTTAATTAATATTAAGATCATGAAATCCGGCGGGATTTATCAGGCGCAAATCATCAATCAGCTGGCGGAAACTTGCGGTGTTGAGTGCATGGTTGGCAGCATGATTGAAACCCATCTTGGCATTACCGCCGCGGCCCATTTTGCCGCCAGCAAGAAAAATATTACCCGTTTTGACTTTGATGCCCCGCTCATGCTCGAGAAGAACATCATCGATGGGGGCATTCAATATCGGAAGCGGTATATTACACTCCCGGATGAACCGGGGCTTGGAATAAAAAAGGTGCATGTTGAAGGGGGAATTCCGCATGGATAGAAGGCTTGTCAATGTGGCGGTTGCAACTGTCTGGACATCTCACGATTCACCGCGGGAAATAGATTGGGATGCGGTAACAAATCCTGTGGATATTCCTGCATGGCTCCATCGCCTCACCTATGAAACAAGGCTGGGGCTCTGTCATGATCATTTGGTACAAAGTCAAGTATTGTATGGCCAGGAGGTCATTGTGACCGAAGAGGCAAAGGGATGGGCCCATGTGATTGTCCCGGAACAGCCTTCTTCCAAAAATCCTCTCGGCTATCCCGGCTGGATTCCGATGGTCCAATTAACCCAATGCCCTAATGAATGGAATATCCACGATGGCCCGGTGGCTGTCGTTGCGAAGCCGAAAGCGGCACTGCATACGAATGTGGATATGGAGCTATCCTATCAAACCATCCTGCCGCTTGCAGGAGAAGACGGTCAGAATGTAATGATAAAAACACCGGACGGCAGCCAAGGAAGATTGGATCGGAAAGATGTTGTGATCAGTGAATCTTTGGACTCCCGCCATAAAGGGACAGGGCTGGACATCGTGTCCTGCGGTGAGCAATTTATCGGATTGCCCTATTTGTGGGGCGGAATGAGCAGTTATGGCTATGATTGCTCGGGTTTCAGCTATTCGATGTGCAAGGCCAATGGTTATATCATTCCCCGGGATGCCCATGACCAGGCGAAATCCGGAAAAGAGGTTGATATTGCTTCCGATTTACAACCGGGGGATTTAGTGTTTTTTGCCTATGAAGAAGGGAAAGGAAAAATCCACCATGTTGGTATTTATTACGGCGATGGAAAATTGCTTCATTCGCCAAATACCGGAAAAACGATTGAAATCATTCCGTTAGCAGGGACAATCTATGAAAAAGAACTTTGTGCAGCGAGACGCTATTGGCTGGAGACGGAGGCTTAAAATGGGAAAGCAGGCATTACTGCAAGTAAACAATTTGAAAAAACATTTTTATCTCGGCAAGAGCGAAATTTTAAAGGCTGTTGATGGAATTTCCTTTCACATCAATAAAGGGGAGACGTTCGGAATTGTCGGTGAATCGGGCTGCGGGAAATCGACCGTCGGCAGAACGATCATCGGTCTTTATGACCGGACGGAAGGCGAGGTCATTTTTAAAGGTAAAAATGTCCATACCATGAATCAAAAAGAGCGATACGCTTTTCATCGGCAAATGCAAATGATTTTCCAGGATCCGTATGCATCGTTAAATCCAAGGTCAACTGTCAGCGAAATTATTTCGGAACCGATGGAAGTCCATGGAATGTTTGCGAATAAACAAGAACAATTAAAACGTGTGTATCAATTATTGGAAGATGTCGGCCTGCACAAAGATCATGCCAATCGATATCCCCACGAATTCAGCGGCGGTCAGCGGCAAAGGATAGGCATTGCCAGAGCACTGGCCCTTGATCCGGAATTTATTATCGCGGATGAACCCATTTCGGCTTTGGATGTGTCCGTTCAGGCACAGGTTGTCAATTTGTTGAAACGGCTGCAAAAGGAAAAAGGGTTGACCTATCTTTTTATCGCCCACGATCTTTCCATGGTGAAACAAATCAGCGATAAAATCGGCGTCATGTATTTAGGTCATATGGCCGAATTGACGGAGAGCGACAAATTATACAAGAATCCGCTGCACCCATATACCCGGGCCCTGCTTTCGGCGATTCCCATTCCCGACCCGGATGTGGAAGACAAACGGGAACGGATTATTTTAGAGGGGGAGCTTCCCAGCCCGATTAATCCTCCGAGCGGCTGTGTCTTTAGAACCCGCTGCCCAATGGCAATGGATGTTTGTGCGCTGGAAAAACCGAAATGGCAGGAAGTCCATCATCATCATTATGTGGCCTGTCATTTATATGATCATCAGAAAACAAACGGTCAATCTTTCTCCGGGACTGCCGTTTCGAGGTAGACATGTTACCTTTTTCAGGAGAATTAAAACAGGTGTTGGAAGATTTAAAAGGGAGGGCTGGGCTCGCGATTGAAATAGACAACGATTGTTTTTATTTCAATTATGAGGAGGTATTCCCCTCAGCAAGTGTCATCAAGGTTCCGATTTTAATGGAAGCGCTGAGGCAGGCGGAGAGCGGCAGCATAAATATAAATGAAAGCGTGCAAATCCGCCATCGTGTCGGTGGATCCGGGGTACTGCAGGCCCTATCAGATCAAGTTGTCGTGACGGTAAAAGATCTCATGACACTGATGATTACCGTGTCAGATAATACTGCGACGAACATGATGATTGATCTGTTGGGAATGGACGCAATCAATACATCGATTGAAAGCATGGGAATGCAGAAGACGGTGCTTCAACGAAAAATGATGGACTTTGCGGCTATTGAGCGAGGCATCAATAATCTGACAAGCCCCGCTGATATCATCACTAGTTTAAAAGTCTTGGATCAGGGGGATTTTTTGACGGAGGAAAGCCGAAAACTGGCACTGGAAATCATGCACGCCCAGCAGTTTCATGATAAGCTCTCGGCCATGATTGACCCGGAAGCAATCTTTGTCGCCGGCAAAACCGGCAGCCTGCCGCAGGTGGAGAATGATTGTGCGGTTTTCAAATGGGGTAATAAAACGGCGTATGTGGCCGTTTTAATGGACCAGCTTGAGGATTCCTATTCGGGCAGACAGGTAATTAGCAAAGTCGGCAAGTACATTTATGATAGTTTAATCGCATAATTTCTTTATAAAAATTTAGTTTTGTTTGGAAAATTCATCCAACCATATTTAGCCTTATATGAAATTCGTGTTCCTCGGACCGGAGGTTTGCCGTCCGCTTCCTTCAGATTCCGCGTCATAGCGGACCCCCTTGCGTTAAGCGAACTGTTATTTCTGCGGGACTTGCACCCTATAGACTCGCGCCCATGCCGAACGCACCATAAAAGCACGCTGCGGTTGAATGTAGAGCGTGCTTTTTGCCAATCAGGCACAGGCGATTGCCTGATCCTTGCCAAAAATAAAAAAAGCTTGCAAAGAGGAATGTTCTTTGCAAGCTTTTTTTCATTATTTTACAATTGGCCCGCCCAATTGCTGGATGGATTTGTCAATATGTGAAAACTTGGCGAAGTTTTGACTAAACTTGGCAGCAAGCTCTTTTGCTTTTTCAAAATAAGCACTCTCATTCGCCCAAGTTTTGTTCGGCTGCAGTACTTCATCCGGAACACCGGGCACATGGAGTGGAATGGACAGTCCAAAAACTCCATCTTTAATGGTTTCCACGTTTTCCAATTCTCCGTTTAATGCAGCTTGAACCATGGCACGGGTATAACTTAAGTTCATTCTGCTGCCGACACCGTATTCTCCGCCGGTCCAACCTGTATTGACAAGGTAGACCTGCACGCCGTGCTCATCAATTTTCTTTCCGAGCATTTCAGCATACCGTGCAGCCGGGAGCGGCAGGAACGGCGCCCCGAAACATGTTGAGAATGTCGCTTCAGGGGAAGTGACGCCTCTTTCTGTTCCGGCGAGCTTGGACGTGTACCCGCTCAAGAAATGGTACATGGCCTGCTCTTTCGTTAATTTGCTGATTGGAGGCAGCACGCCAAAAGCATCAGCAGTTAAAAATACGATAACGGAAGGATGGCCGGCAATGCTTGGTTCAACGATGTTGTCGATTGCCTGGATGGGATAAGCCGCTCTTGTGTTTTCCGTTAATGTTGTATCAGCATATTGCGGTTCACGGGTATCCGGATCAACGATTACATTTTCCAAAACCGACCCAAATGTAATGGCATTATAAATTTGCGGCTCTTTTTTTGCCGATAAACCTGCCGTTTTAGCATAGCAGCCGCCTTCCACATTAAAGACTCCGTTTGGAGACCAGCCGTGCTCGTCATCCCCGATGAGCCGGCGATTTGGATCCGCAGATAACGTCGTTTTTCCTGTTCCGGAAAGTCCGAAGAAAAGCGCTACATCGCCCTCGATCCCAACGTTGGCCGAGCAATGCATCGATAAAATGTCCGCCTCCGGGAGAACATAGTTCATCACAGAGAAGATGGATTTTTTCATTTCTCCTGCATATTCTGTTCCGCCGATCAAAACAATTTTGCGTTCGAATGACACGATGATAAATGTTTCTGATTTTGTGCCGTCAACTTCAGGGTTCGCTTTGAAGCCTGGAGCTGAAACAACAGTAAATTCAGTTTGATGTTTTGCAAGTTCTTCCGCGGAAGGGCGTATAAACAGCTGATGGGCAAACAGGTTGTGCCAGGCATATTCATTTATGACTTGAATCGGCAAACGGTATTTTTCATCAGCCCCGGCAAATCCTTTAAATACAAAAATTTCATCTCTTGATTGTAAATATTGGATTACCTTTGTATAGAGCTTTTCAAATACATCAGAAGAAATGGGCTGGTTGACAGTGCCCCAATCAATTTTGTCCTTTACAGAAGGCTCCTCGACAATAAATTTATCTTTTGGGGAACGGCCCGTATACTTTCCAGTTTCAGCACGGACAGCACCGGATGCAGTAAGAATTCCCTCGTTGCGGTTCAATACTTTTTCGACCAGTTGAGGCACTGATAATTGCAAATGAACGTTTTGCCCATTTATTAATTGAGTTAATTCGCTTTTGATGCCTATTGAACTCATTCCTTACCCTTCCTTTATTTATGATTTTTAAGTTTTAGCCACTTGAGAATTAGTATAACACATTTAAATGAATAGTCTATACTAATTTTGAATATTTCATGAACATGATGGGGCGTTTCTTGTTGTATACCCTTTTTTGATAAGTAAAGTATAACTTGCTCAGAAAATTTTGGGTTCAAAAGAAGCTTTTCTGTGTCTGGCTCGATGGACAGGACGTCCTGGTCCCGCCGGCGTCACAGGACGTGGCGACTTAATGCGCCAGCACCTAGCCCCTCGTTTTCCCAAGCTGCTTCCTTATTCGTCGCTTGCGAGCTGCCTTATTGGAAATCGTCTTGTTTGTCTGCGTTTAGCAAGGCGCTTTTCCTGTAAATTAAGTTTCTAAGTGACCGTAAAGGGTGAAAATCGATCATTTGGGTCACGTAGAATGGCTCTAAGTGACCGTAAGGGTTGAAAGTCCGTCATTTGGGTCACGTAGAATGGCTCTAAGTGACCGTAAGGGTTGAAAGTCCGTCATTTGGGTCACGTAGAAAGTTTCTAAGTGACCGTAAAGGGTGAAAGTCCGTCATTTGGGTCACGTAGAGAGGTTCTAAGTGACCGTAAAGGTTGAAAATCCGTCGCTTCGGCCACGTGGAGTGTTTCCTGGAGCCCGAAAAAGTTAAAATCGACAATCCAGTCACTTAGACGCGTTAAAAAGAGCCCGAATTTGATGGTTTTGTAAAACAGGTCGCTTAGATGGTCATACGACCCAGTGGATAGGACTTTCCCTCCTGATAGCGGGGCGGGGCGTCTATTATTTATGAAATTTTTGCTTTTTTAGTGGATAATATTGACAGTTGGCTAATCACTAATTCAAGTCAAGTCTTCCTCGGCCATTTGCCTTATATTTTCTGCCGATACAGGCGCCTTGAGCTTTTTTACAAAAAAGCCATGAAGGGCGCTTTTGGATGAAAAAAATATATAAAGTGCTTTCTGTCCATTTCAGCAACTTTCTATAATCATTAAGGGTTCCCCGTTGACATCATTTTATCATTTAAGTTATGATTTTATAATGAATGGATACTCTTATCCTGAGATGGTGGAGGAAACAGGTCCGTTGAAGCCCGGCAACCTGCTATGAGCAAGCAACTGTGCTTGGCGAATAGAAAGGTGCTTACCTGTAGCAAGGCCAAAAGCCTTGGACGATAAGAGTGAAAGGCTCGGAATACGAAAAAAACCTTTCCTCAACATTTGCTGCGGGAAAGGTTTTTTGCTTTTTTGGCATGTTCGTATTAAAGTGTTTCAAATGGATAGGAGAATGTTCAGTTTAATTCATCATTTATTGTTTAAAGGAGGAGCTTTGATGTCCAAAAACCGGCGATTATTTACATCTGAGTCCGTTACTGAGGGACATCCGGATAAAATTTGTGATCAGATTTCTGATGCCATATTGGATGCCATCCTTGCCGAGGATGCAAATGCCCGTGTGGCATGTGAAACGTCCGTAACAACCGGACTTGTTTTGGTGGCAGGGGAAATTACAACATCTACTTATGTGGATATTCCAAAAATCGTTCGCGATACTTTGAAAGACATTGGTTATACGCGGGCAAAATACGGCTTTGATGCCGAAACATGTGCGGTCATTACTTCGATTGATGAGCAATCTCCCGATATTGCCGCGGGAGTCAACGTTGCCCTTGAGGCAAGGGAAGGCGAGATGAGCGATGAAGAAATTGAAGCGATCGGAGCAGGGGACCAAGGCCTCATGTTCGGCTATGCATGCAACGAGACGAAAGAACTGATGCCGCTTCCGATCTCATTGGCTCACAAGCTTTCAAGGAGGCTGGCAGAAGTTCGCAAGAATGAAGAGGTAGCATACTTGCGTCCCGACGGAAAAACACAAGTAACCATTGAATACAATGAGGACGGAAAGCCGGTACGTGTGGACACGATTGTCATTTCGGCCCAGCACCATCCCGAAGTGACACTTGAACAAATTCAGGATGACATAAAAGAACATGTCATTCAGCCAGTCGTTCCTTCCGGATTGATTGATGATCAGACAAAATATTTTATCAACCCGACAGGACGATTTGTCATTGGAGGTCCACAGGGGGATGCAGGATTAACCGGAAGAAAGATTATCGTCGATACGTATGGAGGATATGCCCGTCACGGAGGCGGCGCCTTTTCCGGGAAGGATCCGACGAAGGTAGACCGTTCTGCAGCGTACGCGGCAAGATATGTTGCCAAAAATATTGTGGCTTCAGGGGTTGCCGATAAATGTGAAGTTCAGCTTGCGTATGCAATTGGTGTTGCGCAGCCCGTTTCGATTTCGGTGGATACCTTTGGAACCGGAAAAGTGGATGAAGAAATATTGGTAAAAGCGATTCGGGAAAACTTTGATCTCCGCCCCGCAGGCATTATTAAAATGCTTGATTTGCGCCGTCCCATTTACAGACAAACGGCTGCTTACGGGCACTTTGGACGGACGGATATCGATTTGCCTTGGGAAAGAACAGATAAAGCTGAAGCGATTGCCCGTTTCGCTTCATTAAAAGGATTGTTTTAAAAATAGCGGAGCTGCGAATATGCGGCTTCGTTTTTTGCAGTCAAAAAGGAGCCGGAAAAACCTGCATGGGTTGACGCTGGCTCTTGTTGTGGGAGAATGATTTATAGGAAAATTCTACGAGGGGGAATCAGGATGAAAAGGGAACACATCTTCGCTGAATTGATGGAATGTTTATTTTATGAAACTGAGGGCAACGGGACTCCGGAGGTGATGGAAGATGCTTAAACTTCCTGTCATCGTGGCGCCGATGTTTTTAGTGTCCACACCCAAAATGGTTATTGAAGCAGGGAAAGCCGGCGTCATTGGATCTTTTCCGCTTTTAAATGCCCGTCCTGCTGACGTGTGTGCACAATGGCTGGAAGAAGTACATAAAAATTTGGAAGGCATGCCTTGGGCAGTGAATTTTATTTGTCACAGAAAAGCAAATAAAAGATATGATGAGGATATTGAACTCATCCGGACGTATCAACCGCCGATCGTCATTACATCCCTTGGACATCCCGGAGAAGTAAAGGATATTGTGCACGGATACGGCGGACTTATTTATTCGGATGTAGCCAATATTGACCATGCCAAAAAAGCAGCCAAAACAGGAATCGATGGCTTGATTTTAGTGTGTGCCGGGGCTGGGGGACATGGGGGAAGACTCAACCCATTTGCGTTCATCGCAGCGGTAAAAGAATTTTTTGGCGGAACGATTATTTTGTCGGGATCGATTTCCACAGGCAAAGATGTGTTGGCGGCACAAGTGATGGGGGCAGACTATGCCTACATGGGAACACGTTTTTTGGCAGCGAAAGAAAGCAATGCGAATGATGAATATAAAAACATGGTACTGCAATCCACGATAGAAGACATTCTTTATACAGATGCTTTCAGCGGCGTTCATGCGAATGTTCTCATTCCCAGCCTGATCAAAGAAGGAATTGACCCAGCATCGTTAACGTCGAAAGACGAAGTGGATTTGTCACATTTGGTTAATGTAAAGGCATGGCGTGAAATTTGGTCCGCAGGCCAGGGGGTCACCAATGTCAAGAAAATGGAAACAACGAAAGAAATTGTGCAAACACTGTTGAAAGAATATGAGAAAGGAAGAGCTGGCTTGTTGCAAAACCGTTTTCGAACTGAAATGGGCTAAACACCGGACGAATGCAATTATGCTGGAGCGGTCCGCATTTGGTCATCCTCTTTCTTTTTGACTTTTTGATACAAATTTTGATATGTTTTTTCTGCCAATAAAGAGAAAATAATGTTAATATAAGTAAGGTATGGCTTGAATTTAATTGGAGTAGGTGACACAAAATGTGCGGTTTTATCGGTTGCATCCATGAACATGCAAAAGAACAAAACGAATCAGAGCAACAAGTATTAAAGCGGATGAACGACTTGATTATCCACCGCGGTCCGGATGACGAAGGTTATTATTCCGATGACCATATCCGGTTTGGATTCAGGCGGTTGAGCATTATCGATATAGAAAGTGGAGGCCAGCCCCTTTCATTTGAAAATGAACGTTACTGGATCATCTTTAATGGTGAAATATACAATTTTGTGGAATTGCGTGAGGAACTCGTAAAAAAAGGGGTGTCCTTTGAAACAGAATCTGATACGGAAGTTATCCTAGCCTTGTTCAGCGAGTTAAGGGAAAAAGCGGTCGAGCATTTGCGCGGCATGTTTGCTTTTGCCATCTGGGACAAAGAAAAGCAGGAGCTGTTTGGCGCGCGTGACCCGTTTGGGATCAAGCCATTTTTCTATTTGGAAAGAGAGGGGGAAACCTTTTTTGCTTCCGAGAAAAAGAGCATTTTGCTTGCGATGGAAGCCAGCGAGTTAAATGCGGATTCCTTGCAGCATTACATGACTTTCCAGTTCGTTCCAGAACCGGACACAATGACGAAAGATATTAAAAAATTGGAGCCTGGCCATTATTTTACAAAAAAACCGGGAGAGCCGATGAAAATATCCCGTTATTGGAAAGCAAGCTTTGCCCCCGCCGGCCACCGCACGGAGGAAGATTTTATAAAAGAGATCCGGGATGTCCTGTTTGACTCGGTTAACCTTCATATGAGAAGCGATGTGCCTGTCGGATCTTTCCTGTCCGGAGGAATTGACTCGTCACTGATCGTATCGATTGCCAAGCAATTTCATCCGAATATTAAAACGTTCTCCGTCGGTTTTGAGAGAGAGGGATTCAGTGAAATTGACGTAGCAAAAGAAACGGCTGACCGCCTCGGAGTGGAAAATATCAGCTATGTCATTTCTCCGGAAGAATATATAAATGAACTGCCAAAAATTATGTGGCATATGGATGACCCACTTGCAGATCCTGCTTGCGTTCCTTTATATTTTGTGGCACGCGAAGCGAGAAAACATGTAACGGTTGTTTTATCAGGGGAAGGAGCCGATGAGCTGTTCGGCGGTTACAACATATACAGGGAGCCGCAATCGTTGGAGATGTTCAATAAAATTCCCGATGTCGGAAAAGCTTTGCTAAGGTCTCTGGCCAGTACCCTGCCGGAAGGCGTAAGGGGAAAAAGCTTCATTGAACGCGGGGTTACGCCAATGGAGGAAAGATATATCGGAAATGCGAAAATGTTCTCCGAGGAAGAAAAGCAGGCGTTACTTGGAAAATATAACAGAAATGTCGATTTCCGGGATGTGACAAGGCCTTTGTACGCCGAAACAACCGGGTATGACCCGGTAGACCGGATGCAGTATATTGACATCCACACGTGGATGCGCGGGGATATTTTACTCAAGGCGGACCGGATGACGATGGCCCACTCGCTTGAATTGCGCGTTCCGTTCCTTGATAAAAAAGTGTTTGAAGTCGCATCGAAAATTCCGACATCGTTGAAAACGGCAAACGGTACAACCAAGTACATTTTGAGAAAAGCAGCGGAAGGAATTGTTCCGGATCATGTACTTAACCGGAAAAAGCTTGGATTCCCGGTTCCGATCCGGCATTGGCTGAAGGCGGAAATGCATGATTGGGCGGTTAACACCATTAAACAAAGTGAAACGAGCCAATTCATCAACAAGCAATATGTACTTGATTTGCTGGATGAACATTGCCGTGGAAAATTGGATCACAGCCGTAAAATTTGGACGGTGCTTGTCTTCATGATATGGCATGCCGTTTTTGTGGAAGAAAAATACGATTTTCAAAAAGAACCCGAGGCAGCCGCTTCAGGCTCTTAATCTCCTGAGTAAGTAAGGGCCTGGCTGCCCATTTGCACCCATGATTTTTCGAAATCCTGAATGGGTGCTTTTTTGTTTTTCTTTCCTGTCAAAGGGTCGTTGAAATAGACGTATTGCCCATCATAGCCCGTTATAAGCACTGAATGTTCCTTCATCGTAACTTTGATCGGGCCTGATGTTGTTTCCCACGTTTCAAAATACGAGTCATCCAGTTCCCGGTATTCGGCATTGATGATGACCCAGACCGGCCTGCCGCTCGAAAGGGGAATCTTTAATTCTTCGAACGACTCTCCTGTCAAATTGACCATCTGTCCGGGCAAATATTTTTCCCCCAGTTCCATGATCGGTTCGTGATAAACGCCAAGCCCCGGTTCGCTGAACGTATACATATTCCCTACAAAGCCTTCGTGAGGATTTCCGAAATGTACTTTTCCGTTTTTTACGATGCGGGGAGTGGGGTCCTTCTTTACTTCTTTTGCGAGTTTCATTTTGTCGGCATGGACGCCCGCGCTTTCCAAAAGCATGGCGAGGGCCGTCACCTCGCAGCCCCGCGGCAGCTCAGGAAGCTGTTTGATAACCGGGGCGTCCAGTAATACCTGATCTTTAATGGGGATGATTTCGAGATCCCCATTCCTTGCTGCTCCCTGGAAAGCAACCGCATGATTGTTTTTCGGGGAATAAACAGTGTTAAATAAAACAAAAATAAAAGTTGCTCCTGAAACCAAGACAGCAATCGTGTAGCCCAATGAATCCCGCTTATAATAAAGAAACAGCAACACGAGCAGGAGTAAAGGGATCATCATATAGTACAGGGCCGTTCCATCCATTATCATCACCTGGTTTATAACAAATCATTTACTGCTTATTGTTTTAATCGGCAAAAATAAGGAAAGCTTTAACGCTCATGTACTGACAATTATGTGAACGTTCCACTATTTTTGCAATGATTTATAATAAGCGCCTTTTTCAGCGTATTCTCTTGAAATTCTCTTCATTTCTGCCCTGTCGGCATCTGTCACTTTGCGGATCACTTTTGCCGGCCGGCCAAAGGCAACCGTGTTTGCAGGGATCACTTTTCCTTGGGGAATGAGGCTGCCGGCTCCTATGAAGGCACCCTCCCCGATTTCCGCCTGATCCAAAATGATGGATCCCATGCCAATTAGGGCTTTTTCTCTTATAATACAACTATGGAGGATCACTTGATGCCCCACTGTCACTTCATCCTCGATAATAAGCGGGTTCCCGGGGCTTTGGTGCAGAACAGAATTGTCTTGAATGTTTACTTTTTTACCGATGATTGTTGGGGCAACATCCCCGCGAATGGCACAATTAAACCAAACGCTCGAATCCTCCCCGATGATGACATCACCGGTGATGGTCGCATAATCCGCAATAAACACGGATGGTGCAATTTTCGGTGTTTTTCCGTTGTAAGGGTAAATAGCCATAATGAAACATCCTTTCTTGAAAGTTAAGATTGTATAAATTTGCTCTTTTGCAAATTGGTACCAATCCGGCTTCTGACCTCCGGCGTCTGGGAAAGACGCACCAGCGTTTTTCCTAACCATTGATCTATCTCTATCTTAACGAAAATAGTGGAAAAAGTGTTGCGAGATTCTTCAAGGAGAAAAAGGGGAATGTATACGTATCATAAAAAGAAGGAGACTCAATCATTTCATTGATGTTCTTAAAAAATATTAGGCGAGGAGTTTTTCAACATGAGAAAATGGGAAGCTGAAGGGAAAGCCCGCGCGGTTATCGTCCTTGTTCACGGTGCCATGGAACACCATCGGCGTTACGGATGGCTCATAGAAATGTGGCGTGTGAACCATTTTCATATTGTAACGGGAGATTTGCCGGGACAGGGGCTGACAACCCGCTCGCAAAGGGGCCATATCGACTCTTTTAACGAATACATTATCGAAGTGGAAAACTGGATTGAGGAAGCCGAAAAGTATGCACTGCCCGTATTTCTTCTTGGCCACAGCATGGGCGGTCTGACAGTCATCAGGCTTCTTCAGGAAAGAAAAATAAAGCCTGCAGGCGTCATTCTTTCATCTCCTTGCCTGGGGCTTGCGGAGTATCCGCCGCTGCCGGTCAACGCCTTATCTGTCGGCTTGAACTGGATCGCTCCGGAGATCAAGGTAAAAAGCAATTTAAATGTTGACTTGGTTACAAGGAACGAGGATGTAAAGGACCGGGCTTTAAACGACAGTTTATTTGTTACAAAAGTATCTGTCCGCTGGTACAGAGAACTTTTAAAAGCGATGAAGGCAGCTTTCACAAACATTTCAACCTTTCCGGATGTTCCTCTTTTGGTCATGCAGGGCGGAGATGATAAAATTGTAGACAAAGAGGACGTGGCCGATTGGTTTAATCGGCTCACGATCACCGAAAAGCTTTATAAAGAATGGCCGAAGTGTTATCATGAAATTTTCAATGAGCCTGAAAGAGAGCTCATATTTGAATATGCAAAGAATTTTATTCACAACGAGCTGCTTCTGATAGAGTATAATGGTAACTAAATGAGGTGATGTCCAATATGCTGCCAACTCATCCGATTACATTAATGAATAAAGTATACCGCAAAATTATGCCAGCTGTTCATACAGAACTCGGTTACTGGAAACAGCGTGCGGAGGCAATACCAAACAACGAACTGAGACAGCAGGCTTTGGCCAGCATTGAACAAAAAATGTTTCATTGTGAGGGCGGAGCGATCATGGCGCTGGCCGCGCTGGAAAAAAAGAGGGACGCGATCAAATTTATCGTCGCCTATCAAACGATCAGCGACTACCTGGATAATCTATGCGACCGGAGCACTTCTCTTGATCCGAAAGATTTCGCCGCGCTTCATGAAGCAATGGAAGACGCGTTGACAATCGGTGCACCGCAGCGGGATTATTACCGTTATCGGGAGGACCGGGATGATGGCGGCTACCTGGCTGATTTAATGAAGACGTGCCAATCCGTTCTTGAAAATGTTCCCCATTACGAAACGATCAAACCCCATTTATTTGAACTGTGCACATATTATTGTGATTTGCAAATACATAAGCATGTTCGAACGGAAGAGCGGGAGGCCCGTTTGAAAAATTGGTTTGCCAAATATGAACGGGGATTGCCAAAGATGGGATGGCATGAATTTTCCGCTTGTTCGGGCTCCACTTTGGGGATTTTCTGTCTCGTATCTTACGCCATGAGGTACAATTTTCTGGAAGAACATGCCCACATGATTCGAGATGGGTATTTTCCCTATATACAGGGCCTGCATATTTTGCTCGATTACTTCATCGACCAGGATGAGGATAGAGAAGGCGGAGATTTGAATTTTTGCTTTTACTATAAAAATAATGAAGAAATGTTAAACAGATTTATCCATTTTTTGGATGAAGCTGACAAGCATACGAAAAATCTGCCTGACAGGAAATTCCATCGTTTGATCAACAGGGGCCTGCTCGGCATTTATTTGTCCGACCATAAAGTTCATCAGCAGGAAAGCGTTAAATCGATGGCTAGAAAAATCATGAAACGGGGCGGCTTCATCAGCTACTTTTTTTATTGGAACGGACGGGCCTACAGGGCTGTCCAAAGAATACTGATGGGGACTTCAAAAGAGTTGTCCTCTTCCGTTAAATAAAGAGGGGGCTGATGTATTTTCCCATCGAAAAAAGATTGGTGGATGTACATCATCAATTGGGGCTGTATCATTGCCTGCTTCACTCCGCTATTCCCAGGAAGGGACTAAGGGGCGCTTTTTTTTTACAGCCCCTCTTGCCATCTTGGCGGGGAGTGTCAAAAATAGAAGCGAAGGCGATGCCCCTGGTCCAAGGAAAAGCTGAAAGACATGACCGCAAAAGGTAAAACCTTCTCTTCGAAGGCTATTCATTGCTCCACTTCAGAATTTGCTGCCAAGTTCTCAGATGCATAAAAATATTCCCAAGCTTCCTGGATTCCTCCGGCATAATGCTGTTCAGCCCGGTAGATGAAAGGATATTCTTCAAGCCTGTATAATTCGCTATGGCCATTGCCGACAATGACAGCCGGGTGCCCGAGCGCCAGCATGTCTTCGTCATTTCCGGTATCACCGGCAATCAACACTCGGACCTGATCAGAAAAATACTGTTTGAGCACATATTTTAAAGCATTCCCTTTCCCGCTCTTTTTGGGAAGAATGTCTATATACCGGTTGGCGCTAAAAACAAATTTATGGGAAATGTCTGCTTCCTTCAATTTGATCTGAAACTCTTTCACTGGGGCATCGGAGGAAACAACATATGAAAGCCGGCGGTCATCCGGCAAAAGCTGGGGGATTAAGCCTTCACAAGTTCCCGCGATTTTTTTGATTTTTTCCGGTTTCCAATGAAGCTTCATTTGTAGATCCCAACTTTCGTCCATGATCAAAGCGGCCCCTGTATAAATGGAAGTGCCGATGTCTGTAATAAGAGCATCCGGGTGCGGCAATTGTTCCTTGCTGATTAGAGTCAGGGCGGAATGAAGATGTCTCCCTGTAACATAAACCAGCTTGACTTCATAAGGTTTGCTATCCAAATAGGCGAGCAGTTTTTTCAACCCTGTCCTGTCGCCAACCAGGGTGCCATCCAAGTCCGTGGCCAACAAGTGCACCATGGGCATTAACGACCTCCTTATAAATCCCCATCACATCTTTTATTAATGAATCCCATTGGAATTTTCTGCTTGCTATATCCGCCATGATCGGATATAAATAGTGCCCTTTTAATCATCTGCTATCCCCTTTCCGTTTGCAAAAAGTGTCAATAACGGTAATACCCTGTAGGGGAAAAGCTAAACATTATACGACAGGAAAAGACGCAGACAAAAAAGCGAAAAAAAGACAGGCCTCATGCCTGTGAAAAGGGGGTGATCCGTTCAATGAAGCAATTGCTCCGAATGGAGAACATTTGGAGTACTTTTAAAGGGTGAGTATGTCAGCCATGTTTCCCAGGGACCAGCTGCAACTGGATAAAATTTTTCTATTTATTTTTTTTCAAAAGCAAGAACGAAGGGTGCATTGTTTCTTTGGTTGATGAAAGCATATTGGAGGACTTGTACGACATCTTGGTCCAGGCTCCGGGAAAATTCGATAAGCTGGTCACGTTCTTTCTCCCCCTCTTTGTGGCCATGGTATACAACGAGAACGATAATGCCGCCTGAAGCCATCATTTTCAACAACTGATTGACCGCCATGATTGTCGTTTCCGCCTTGGTAACAATAGATTTATCCCCGCCAGGCAAATAACCAAGGTTAAACATGGCTCCGCTTAGACTCCCGTGAATTTGTTCGGGAATCGTTTCAGAAATATGTTCATGGCCAGTTTGAAATAAAGTAACGCGTTCAAGCAGTCCGCGTTCCCGCAATTGTTTTTTCGTATGGGCAATCGCTTCTTGTTGAATATCGTATCCAAACACCTGGCCTTTTTCCCCGACAAGCTGTGCCAAAAACAGTGTGTCATGGCCATTTCCGACAGTTGCATCTACAACAAAACCGCCGGGCCGCACAACCCTCTGCATGACGGTCCTTGTAAAAGAAAGTACCCCTTCCAGATTCATGGTTTAGCTCCTCCTCAAGAATTCATACAAAATTGTAACATAACCGTCAAGATTTGAGTACAAACTACAGGAAGACGAGCCTGAAAGCCCGTCGAAAAAAGAGGAGGGTTATGGAATGGCGACGAGGCAGACGATTGAACAATTTATCAACCGCTGTGAATCGGCCATTATGTTTGCGGAAGAGCAATATGATGAAGGAAGCAGACAGGAGCATTACCATGATGTGGAATACAGCGATGCGCTGCAGGAACTTGAAGCCATGCTCGTCCAGCTTCGAAAAATATCTGAAAGCGCCAACCCCGGTCAGCGCGAACGGCTGTACAGGGTCCGCCTGAAAATTCAGCAGCTGCAAAACAAAATGATTCTCCTGAACCATGACCGTACAGTATACAGCACGTGGCATTAAGAAGTGATTTGAGCGGTGCCCCCCATTGTAGAATGCGAGTCGGGGCACCGCTCAAATTAGCATAAATAAAATGATTCATCATTAGCATCGGGATGGGCTTGAAAACCTGTCTAAAATTGTCTACAATGGGGTATAAAGATAATATAATATTTTAAAACGGTAACGAAGGACCAGTATTGATGTCACCCTGTTTTCAGAGAGTTGGCGGCAGGTGGAAGCCAACCGGGACCATCAGGAACTCCCCTTTCGGGTTGCAGGTGTGAAAGAAAACGGTTTATCCCGCCTTTTCCGGTAATGCTTGCCGTTCTCTGCGTTAAGGATCTATGAAGTGAGCGGGCTATACGCTAACATGGGTGGTACCGCGGGAGAAAACACACCTCTCGTCCCAGGATTATTACCGGGATGAGGGGTTTTTCTATTTAGTATAAGGTAGGAGGCATCATCTTAATGAGTTACGACCATAAAGAGATCGAGCAAAAATGGCAGCGCTTTTGGGAAGAAAACAAAACGTTTAGAACAACTAAAAATGAAGGGAAAAAGAAATTTTATGCACTTGATATGTTTCCGTATCCTTCAGGGGCAGGACTTCATGTCGGGCATCCGAAGGGCTATACGGCATCGGACATTCTTGCCCGCATGAAGCGGATGCAAGGGTATAACGTCCTCCACCCGATGGGGTGGGATGCGTTCGGTCTTCCGGCCGAACAATACGCAATTGATACGGGAAATGACCCGGCCGAATTTACCGAGCATAATATCAATACGTTTCGAAAACAAATCAAGTCGCTCGGTTTTTCCTATGATTGGGACCGGGAAATTAACACGACGGATCCTGCCTATTACAAGTGGACACAGTGGATTTTTCTGAAACTGTTTGAGCACGGGCTTGCCTATGTTGATGAAGTGCCGGTCAACTGGTGCCCGGCACTCGGCACCGTACTTGCCAATGAGGAAGTGATTGACGGAAAAAGTGAACGCGGCGGCCATCCTGTTGAACGCCGTCCGATGAAACAATGGATTCTAAGAATTACAAAATATGCGGACCGCCTGATTGAAGATTTGGATGAGCTCGATTGGCCGGAAAGCATTAAAGATATGCAGCGCAACTGGATTGGCCGTTCCGAAGGAGCGGAAATCACTTTTTCCATCGACGGCCACAACGAAACATTTACGGCTTTTACAACCCGGCCGGATACTTTGTTTGGAGCGACATACGCGGTACTTGCTCCCGAGCATGAACTCGTTGCCAAAATTACGACTGCTGAACAAAAATCGGAAGTGGAAGCTTATATTGACAACATTAAATCCAAAAGCGACCTGGAAAGAACCGATCTTTCCAAAGAAAAAACAGGTGTTTTTACAGGGGCTTATGCCATCAACCCGGCAAACCGCGAAAAAATGCCGATTTGGATAGCGGATTATGTGTTGGCTTCCTATGGCACTGGTGCCATTATGGCTGTTCCCGCGCACGATGAAAGAGACTATGAATTTGCCCAAAAATTCGGGTTGGACATTAAAGAAGTCGTTTCCGGCGGCAATATTGAAGAAGAAGCGTATGTCGGCGACGGCCCGCACGTAAATTCCGGATTCCTGGACGGCTTGGGGCTTGAAGAAGCGATCGAAAAGATGATCAATTGGCTTGAAAAGGAAGGGCATGGCAAAAGAAAAGTCACTTACCGTTTGCGCGATTGGCTGTTCAGCCGCCAGCGCTACTGGGGAGAGCCGATCCCGATCATCCATTGGGAAGATGGTACGATGACAGCCGTTCCAGAAGACCAGCTCCCGGTTTTATTGCCTGAAACAGATGAAATTAAACCATCGGGAACCGGTGAGTCCCCGCTTGCCAATATGACTGACTGGCTTCACGTGGAAGACCCGGCGACAGGGAAAAAGGGCCGCAGGGAAACGAATACGATGCCGCAATGGGCTGGAAGCTGCTGGTATTACTTGAGGTTTATCGACCCGAATAATGACAAGGAGCTGGCTGATAAGAAGTTGTTGCAAAGCTGGCTGCCCGTTGATGTGTATATCGGCGGAGCCGAGCATGCCGTACTCCATTTGCTGTACGCCCGTTTTTGGCATAAATTCTTATACGATCTTGGTGTTGTCCCGACAAAAGAGCCGTTCCAAAAATTGTTTAACCAAGGGATGATTCTTGGGGAAAACAATGAAAAAATGAGTAAATCAAAAGGAAATGTCGTCAACCCGGATGATATTATTGAAAGCCACGGAGCAGACACTCTCCGACTATATGAAATGTTCATGGGGCCCCCTGAAGCGTCGGCTGCATGGTCAACGACCGGCCTCGACGGAGCCCGCCGTTTCTTGGACCGAATTTGGCGCCTGCTCGTTGCCGAAGATGGAAAGCTTACGGATAAAGTAAGTGTTCAAACGGGCCGACAGCTTGAGGAAGTATATCATCAAACGGTCAAAAAAGTGACGGAAGACTTTGAAGCGATGCATTTTAACACTGCCATTTCGCAATTGATGGTGTTCATTAATGAAGCATATAAAGCAGAAACTCTTCCAAAAGAATATATCGAAGGCTTCGTGAAGCTGTTATCTCCAATTGCTCCGCATATTGCGGAGGAATTATGGCAAAAGCTCGGCCATGAAGAGTCGATTTCCTATGAGCCTTGGCCTCAATACGACGAAGCGAAACTTGTTTCCGATGAAGTGGAAATTGTCGTCCAAATTAACGGGAAAGTAAGGTCCAAATTGGTCGTTTCCCGTGAGGCAAGCAAGGAAGAGCTTGAAGAAGCGGCAAAAAACGATGGGAAAATAAAATCGCTCATTGAAGGAAAGACCATCAGGAAAGTGATTGCAGTGCCAGGCAAATTGGTGAATATCGTTGCGAATTGATGAAGAAAAGCCTCAACTGCCCGAGGCTTTTCTTACTTGTTATAAGCATAAAGATTTCTTATAGGGGAAGGTGTCAAAATGAATATAAAAACAATTACGCCTGATGAGGTAAAAGAACGGCTTGAAAAAGGGGAAACGCTGCATTTAATTGACGTCCGGGAAGATGAGGAAGTGGCTGAAGGGATGATTCCGGAAGCGGTTCATATCCGGATGGGCGATATTCCGGATTATCTCGACAAACTCGATCCGAAACATGAATATATTATTATTTGCCGATCCGGAGGCCGAAGCGGACAAGTTTGTAAATATCTTTGGGCCCAAGGATATGAACATATAGTCAACATGGCCGGCGGCATGCTCAAGTGGACCGGAGAGTTGAAGCCGAAGCGTTAATATTTATTTATTTCCAAGCATGAAGTCTGATTATTTTGGAAATAATGCTTAAAAAAACGGAGAGGTGGAGACTGTGCTTCAGGTAAAGCTGTTTGATTGCGAGCACGAGGAGGATCTTGAAGAAGAAATAAACGACTTTTTAAGCGGACTGGACAGAAAAGACGTCGTTGACATTAAATACAACATTGCGATGCTCGGTGAAGCAGGAGATGAACAAGTGTATTGCTTCAGTGCCATGGTGATGTATGTGCAATGAGGGAGGAAATCCACACCGCAGGGTATTCCTCTTTTATTGTTTGGCCGCATTTTCCCCGGCGAGCCGTCCTGTGACAAACGCTGCCGTAATATTGTAGCCGCCGGTATATCCGTATATATCCAATACTTCTCCGCAAAAAAACAATCCTTTCATCAACTTTGATTCCATCGATTTCGGATCAATTTCCTTGACAGAGACGCCTCCGCCCGTAACGAATGCTTTTTCCAAGGGGAGCGTGCCATTTACGGTAAACTCGAAATGCTTGCAATGAGCAGCAAATGCCCTGATTTTATCTGCTGATATGGTTGCCCCTTGCATTGACGGTTCAATTCCGCTTTTTTCCAGCAAAAAAAGCAGGTAACGTTCCGGAAGCAATCCTTTTAGCGTGTTTTTTACCGTTTTTTTCGGTTCATCCTTCAACATGTTTTTAATTTCCTGAAATAATTCCTCCTGGTGTTTCTCGGGCAAAGCGTCAATCCGCATCGTCACTTCTTCTGCATGCCACTTTTTCTTTGCCTTTACAACAAATTGGCTGCAGCGGAGGACGGCGGGTCCGGAAATGCCGAAGTGGGTAAAGATCATGTCCATTCGGTGTGTGATGATCGGCTTTCCTTTCGGATTGAGGACGCTGACTCCCACATCTCTGAGTGACAAGCCCTGCAGCGTTTTGTCTCTGATAAAAGCTTCATCTGAAGTAACGGGAACTTCTGTAGGAAAAAGTTCGGCAATGGTATGCCCCGCTTTTTCTGCCCACGGGAAACCGTCCCCGGTAGAGCCGGTGTGGGGAACGGATTTTCCGCCGACCGCTACCACAACAGACCGGCAGGATAATGCTTCGCCATTTTCCAGCAACACCCCTTCCACTGTATTCTTGCCGTATAAAATATCTTTAACAGGGGTGTTCGTTCGAATCGAGACACCCAAATCTTTCAAATAGGATAATAAGGCATCAACGACTGACTGGGCTTTATCGGTAACCGGAAACATCCGGCCATGATCTTCTTCTTTTAACCGAATACCGAGATTTTCAAAGAAACGGATAATATCCTCATTGTTAAAGATGGAAAAAGCTCCGTACAGAAATCGGCCGTTTCCGGGTATATGGCGGATGATTTCATCGATCGGGAGCCTGTTCGTTACATTGCAGCGGCCGCCGCCCGAAATAGCCAGCTTTCGTCCAAGCTTGCTTCCTTTGTCCAACAACAGAACCTTCGCTTTTCGTTCTGCAGCGGCGATGGCAGCCATCAGACCAGACGGGCCGCCGCCTATAACAATCACGTCAGCATTCATTTTGTTTCAACACCTTGTCGATTTTTCGGTTATTATATTGTAAACTGCCGAATATGGCAAAAGCAAATGTCACTATACTGTTCATTGTCAAATGCCGTCGATCACTGTACACTATAACAGTAGAGAATGATAATGATTTTTTATCAAGACATGGAGACAATGAAAGTTGGCATCCGTGTGGCGGGTGGCCCATCTGTGGTAGAAACAGACCAACTCGGTAGATGCCGGTTAAAAATAATTTCAATCGCCTGGCTGCGTCTAATCTAGACAAACAGAAATCAGGCTGCCTTTTAAATAAATCAATGGAGAGTACGAGATTGCATGTCTTCTAAATTAATTCGGGGTACATTTATATTAACGCTCGGGACCATATTATCGAAAGTGCTTGGACTGCTTTATGTAATTCCTTTCTATAGGATCATCGGCGGCAATGAGCCTTCCGCTTTGTATCAGTTTGGCTATGTTCCTTATACCATTTTCATCAGTATTGCAACGGCAGGCGTGCCGTTGGCTGTTTCCAAATATATCGCAAAGTACAATGCGCTTGAAGAGTATGCAGTGGGCCGAAAGCTGTTTCGCTCGGGCATTTTCGTCATGCTGGCTACAGGTATAATATCCTTTTTGGCCATGTATGGACTTGCCCCGCAGCTGGCAGAACTGGTTTTAAAAGGTGCGGAAACAAAACATAACTACACAACGGCCGATGTGGCCACGGTGATAAGGGCTGTCAGTTTTGCGCTCTTGATTATCCCGGTGATGAGTTTAATCAGGGGTTTCTTCCAAGGGCATCAATCCATGGGTCCGTCTGCTGTTTCAACGGTTGTAGAGCAGCTGGCGCGCATTATTTTTCTGTTGGCCGGTACCTTTTTTGTCCTGTATGTGCTCAAAAAAGATATTGTCACCGCCATTAGTGTAGCCACTTTCGCTGCCTTTATTGGCGGGATTGCAAGCCTCATTGTTCTGTTTTGGTATTGGAAAAAAAGAAAACCCGGTTTGGACCAACTGCTTCGGCATGATCGGGGAACATTGGCAGTATCGCTTCCGGAAATGTATAAGGAAATTGTCGTTTATGCTTTTCCGTTCGTTATGGTTGGAATTGCGAATCCGCTTTTTCAGTTTATCGATCAACTGACATTTAACAGGGCAATGGCGGAAGCGGGCCGGGCTGCAGAGGCAATGGATTCACTCGGCATCTTGAATATGACCACCCACAAGCTTGTCATTATTCCCGTTTCCCTGGCTACGGCATTTGCATTGACTCTTGTTCCGCTAATAACCGAATCATTTGTGAACGATAATCGAAAGCAAATGTTCCGCCAGCTGGATCAAACGTTTCAGGTCCTTCTTTTTATAACAATTCCTGCTGCGATCGGGCTTGCCCTTTTGGCAGACCCGATGTACACAATGTTTTTCGGGTATGATCAATACGGGGCGCAAGTGCTCCGCACATATGCTCCGGTAGCTATTTTATTTGCGTTATACTCTGTAACGGCAGCCATTTTGCAGGGGATTGATGAACAGCGGTTTACGATACTCAGTTTGCTCACCGGGCTGCTTGTAAAACTTTCGTTTAATATGCCGTTCATCCAGGCTTATTCAACAGAAGGTGCCGTATACGCTACAGCTCTGGGATATGGTGTAGCAATCGTTATCAATTTGTTTGTCATCAAAAAATTTGCAGCTTATCCCATTAGACTTGTTTACCGAAGGTCGCTTTTAATCGTTATATTCAATATCGTAATGGCCGTTCCCGTCTACGGGCTATACCGTTTATTGCTGCTTGTTCTTTCCCCGGAATCGATCATTCAATCCATTTTGATCATCGTGCTGTGTGCGGGTCTTGGTGCTGCCATCTACGGTTATTTGGGTCTGAAATCCGGCCTGGCGGACAGATTGTTTGGCGCACGGCTGCAAAGGCTGAAGCAGCGCCTTCACATTTCATCATAAACTCCAATCAGCGGGGGCTTTCATCCCCCGCTGATTGGAGTTGAATCTATCGGATATCTCGCCTAATCTCATGGGGCGGGAATCTTTTCTGCCGGTATATGCGGAATAAAGTGATAAAGGCAAGAGGGATCCTTGCGGTTGCCTCTTTTAGTAATATCCTCCGGAATAGTCATGCGCTTCAAGGTCTTCGGGTCTTCCGAACCCGAGCTGCCTTTCGATTCTTAAGACACGGTTGTCAAGACGGTTAACTTGCCTGTTGATCCGTTCAATTTGCCTTTCAATGCGCTCCAGCCTTCTTTCGAATCCGCCCCCGCCTTGCCCGCCGCCCGGAAAAAATTGCGGGGCACTCTGTTGTTCCGCAAACTGCGGCTGGAATCCTGTCGGCTGCTGCATTTCCATGGGCTGCTGCATTTCCATGGGCTGCTGCATCTCCATGGGCTGGCCCATCGGCATACCCATGGGTGGAAATCCTTGCATGCCCATCGGCATTTGCTGCATTCCGGGCATTTGCTGTCGATAATCTATAAACATGGTATACACTCCTCATCATTTGTATCCTGCACCATCAGCCTATGTTCATATGCCAGAAAAGTATAGACGATGGCCTATTTCCATGATATTTTTCTTGTTAGGCAGAATGGGTGATTTCCCTGTTAGTAAAGAAAGCATAATTTGGGGGTCTGCCATGGTCATTGGACTGTGGTATTTTTAAGAATATACAATCCGGTTTTACACAAATACGATCGGGGAACTTCGAAATACGATCGAGTATTGCCCAAATACGATCGGGGAACCCCGACATACGATCCAAATCTATCCGGCCAACCTCTCGCTTCTTACTGCAAGAAAGACGGGCAGCGGTTTTCTATTGGCTGGTTCGGGCTGCAGGAGCCGGAAGAAATAAAAAAAGGTAAGATATACATAAAAAAAATACGCCTCCCTTTTAAAAAGAAGGCGGCTTTTTGTTTTAAAAAGAAAGTAAAACCTTTCTTTGAAATTTCGGTCCGAAATTTTGTCGAGCTCCAGCGCCTAGGGACCATCTCCCTGATAAGACAGCCTAAAGTCTGTACGTCAATGTGAAAGGCACTTGCGCTTTTCTTAATCTAAGATGTTAATTTGACTTTTTTCTCTGTTGTTGTCCACTTCCCGCGGCGCGGGCTGCTGATTAGGTCATTGTATTCTAACACATTCAAATCTCTTTGAATGGTGCGAGGTGTACTGCCGAATGCATCAGCCAGTTCCCGTGTCGTCACGGTTCCGTTTTCTTTAATGTACAAATATACATCCTTGATCCTGGTGAGCATTCTGTTCGTAGAAGGTTTCAAAAAACCACTCCCTCATCTTGAATTCCTTGGCAGAAGGTGCGGACATCTGCATATGAGAAGTGCAGTCTTCGTCGTAATTCCTTGCGGACAACTCCTTTTCTCTTTGATTAACATCTTTTGATTAAAACTAAAATATCAGATAGTTCCATTTTACCGCAATTTTGCCTGGTTTAAAAGGGATTTATATGAATTGGCAGAAAAAGGTCGTAATTTGTCACATTTAATCTTTGCAATGAAACTATTTTTGCGGGAAATCGTATTTTAATATAAGCGAACTTAAGAAGAGGTGAGGAATTTGCCGCTTTTAAAAGCAAACATAAGCCAGGCCGGATACAAACCGAATGAATCCATCATTTCCAATATCCATTTTTCCATCAATAAAGGGGAACTGGCCGGAATGATCGGTGCAAACGGAGCCGGCAAGAGCACGACAATCAAGGCGGTGCTTGGCGAATTGCCGTTTGTGGAAGGGGAAATTGAAAAGAAGGAAGGCACTTCTTATTCTTATATTCCGGAAAGACCGATTTATTACGATGAATTGACTCTTTGGGAGCATTTTGAGTTTGTATGTGCTGTAGAGCAGCTGAGGGAAGAGAATCTTGCATATGCCAAGGAGCTTTTAAAAGCCTTTCGTTTGACTGACAAAATTCATGAGTTCCCGGGAACATTTTCAAAGGGAATGCAGCAAAAAGGGATGATTGCCCTTGCCATGTTTACAAAACCTGATTTGCTCATCATTGATGAGCCTTTTATGGGGCTTGACCCGAGTTCCACAAGGCTGTTGCTCGACATGCTTGATCAAGAGAGGGCACGTGGAACCGGAATATTAATGTGTACACATATTTTGGATACGGCACAGCGTATTTGCGACTCTTTCCTTATTGTGGAAAAAGGAACGATCAAGTCGTCTGGAACACTCGATGAGGTGCTGCATCAATGCGGCTCCGAAGATGGCAGCCTGTATTCGTGCATTTCATTGGAGGATGGAGACGATGAATAGCAGGCGCCTGCTCTGGAACAGGTTGTTGGAAAATGGGGAGTATAAAATAAAATCGATGCGGTCGGTGATGGATTGGACTGTAATCGTTTATCTCGTTATTCCAGGCATTGTCATTGGCTTTTTTATTTACCGATCATGGTGGGTGGAAGTGCCCGGCTGGATTCATTACATTCCTTTTTCTTTCGTGTTTTTGGCTTCCTTTTTTCTGTTATGGGGCGGTTATTTCAAAACGTATGTCAGGGCAGCGGACAGTATTTTTTTATTGAAAAAAGAACATCTTTTTATCGGCTTAAAAAAAGGCGGCATACTGCTTTCATACATATTTGAAATTCCGAAGACATGCCTCCTTGCATTGCTGATTGCTCCGTTCTGGTATCAATACTACGATCTTAACGGTCTCCAGCTCTTGTCCTTTTTTAGCTTGTGGATGACATTGAAATGGCTCATCATGGCTGCAACGGGCCGTTTGGACGTTCATTTGCGCGGCTGGCGCAGTTTATTGAGGAATATTCCGCTCTGGCTCGGGGCCGGAGTCATATGGTATGTCAGTTTTCAGGCATTTGAGCATGGACATGTTATATTCATTATACTGATCTCCCTGCTTAATACGGTTTGCTCGATCGTGTTGAATTATCCCCGCTTTACGAGCATACATACTTTTGAACAGGATCTTGCTATTGATGAACGGGAAAAACGAAAGCAGACCGAGTTCCTGTTGGGGCTGTCCATGGACATGGAAAAATTGCCGAAGCCAAGACCGCTTCGAAAAAGTCCGCGCCTGTATGCCAAATCAAACCGAATATTTCAAAAACGGACCGAAACAGCCGGTTACTTGGAATTGTTTATTAAAGCTGCGACAAGAAATATAGAACATTTTTTGGGTTATATAAGAATTCTCGGGGTAACAGCGGCTGCATTGGTCATGATTCCGCCGCTTTGGATGAAGCTGGGGATCGCTGTTTGCGGTTTTTTTGCTGTCATTGTGTGGAGCGGGTCCGTGTGGCATAAAGTAGTCGGCAGCCATCCTTTTACAAAGCAATATTCGGGGAAAGAAGGGTATTTTAAAGGCAAAAAGGCAGTGACTGCAGTCCTCGCAGTGCCTTATACAGGGATGTGCCTTGTTTACCTCTTTGTCATGCCATACATTCAACAAGTTTTAACCCTTTTTTTGCAGGGCTGAAAAGTTGTACAATAGTAGGCAGCAAGTACTTCAAAGGAGCTATGTCTATGGCAAATATCGATTGGATGGCTGAAGCGGAAAAAAGAAAAGCCGGGATGATAAGAGATTTACAGGGACTCCTGCAAATTAAGAGTGTCTTGAATGAAAAGGAAAAAACAGAAGATGCCCCGTTTGGAAAAGAAGTAAGAAAAGCATTGGATTATATGCTTCAGCTTGGGGAGAACGATGGTTTTACCGCCAAAAACGTCGGAAATGTAGCCGGACATTTGGAGATGGGCTCAGGTACCGGGCTTGTTGCTGCATTATGCCATGTGGATGTCGTCCCAGAAGGAGATGGCTGGACGAAAGACCCGTATGGGGGCGAAGTGAAAGACGGCAAAATTTTTGCCCGTGGTGCCATTGATGATAAAGGGCCGACGATGGCCGCCTATTATGGCATGAAGATTGTAAAGGAGCTTGGACTGCCTATTGAAAAGCGCATTCGGATGATCATTGGAACAGATGAGGAAAGTGATTGGCGCTGTGTACACCATTATTTCCAGCATGAAGAAATGCCGGATATGGGATTTGCCCCGGATGCCGATTTTCCGATTATTAATGCCGAAAAAGGCATTTGTGATTTCGATTTGGTGCAAAACAAACATTCCGAAAAGGAATATGGCGCCCAAAACACGTTAATCTCATTTTCGGCGGGCCGCCGTTATAACATGGTACCGGACCATGCGCGGGCTGTGCTTGATATTCAATGTGACCACACGGAACTCCTTCAGCATTTTAATCATTTTAAAAAGGCGGAAAATGTATCAGGGTCTTATTATATAGATAGCGGATATTTGGTAATGGAGCTGGAAGGAATTTCAGCCCACGGGATGGAACCGGATAATGGAAAAAATGCCGGGCTGCTTTTGGCAAGCTTTTTGTCCACATTAAAACTTGACCGTAAAGGAATGGAGTTTGTAAAAGCGGCCGTCCGTTTCTTTTTCGGTGATTCACGAGGAAGAGCATTGGGTGTCCGGCATAAGGATGAGGTTACAGGTGAACTGACGATCAACGTCGGAATCATGACGTATAATGAAGAAGATGGCGGACGTTTCGGGCTGAATATGCGGTATCCTGCCACTTTCCCTTTTGATAAAGGCATAAAGGAATTGGCAAATGTTGCTTCAGGGGCCAATTTTGATTTGATTAAACTGAGAAATTTACACCCCCATTACGTTCCGAAGGATCATGTGTTGATTCAAAAACTGATGAAAGTGTATGAGGAGCAGACAAACGAAAAAGCGGAGCTGTTATCGATCAGCGGCGGGACGTATGCCCGGTCATTAACGGCCGGAGTGGCATTTGGTGCACTGTTTCCGGGACGGGATGACGTTGCCCACCAAAAGGATGAATACATGGTAATCGATGACCTCATCAAGGCGACAGCGATTTATGCCCAGGCATTTTATGAATTGGCACGTTCATAACGATGAGAAGAGGAGAATGATAACAAATGGAAAAAGTTATTTTTAACGGCGAAATTTTGGAAAGATCCGAAGCGGTGGTCGATCTGGAAGATCGGGGATATCAGTTTGGAGATGGCGTTTACGAAGTCATCCGCGTTTATGACGGCAAGCTTTTCACAGGGGAAGAACATGTTGAACGGCTTTTTGCAAGTGCGGGGAAAATAAAATTGGAAATTCCTTTTTCCAGGGAGGAAGTCCTTTCTCTTACCCGTGAATTGATAAGGGAAAACGGTGTAAAGCTTGGGTCTGTATATATGCAAGTAACGAGGGGAACAGCTTCCAGAAGCCACATCTTCCCGGATCCAAGCAGAACAAAAGGGGTTTTCACCGCCTATTCAACGGAAGTGCCGCGGCCGGAAAAAGCGCTTGAGAATGGTGTTGCTGCGATTACCGCAGATGATATCAGATGGCTCCGCTGCGATATCAAAAGCTTGAATCTGCTGCCGAACGTGCTGGCAAAGCAGGAAGCGGCCGATCAAGGATGCTATGAGGCTATTTTGCACCGGTCCGGAACGGTCACGGAAGGATCCTCATCAAACGTTTATATTGTAAAGGATGAAAAAGTGATCACTCATCCTGCAACCAATTTGATTTTAAACGGCATTACGAGGCAGGTCGTACTGAAGCTGTGTGCCGAAAACAACATTTTGTTTGCAGAAGAAGAATACCGTGTGGAAGAGTTGCTCCAGGCAGATGAGATATTCATCACGAGCACAACATCCGAGATTATGCCGGTCGTTAAAGTGGATGGAATCCAGGTTGGCGACGGAAAGCCGGGATCTGTAACCCGCAGGCTTCAGGCGCTTTTTCAAGAAGAAATGAGTAAATAAGTCAATCAGGGGGAGTCATTGATGCATTCTGACCACTATTTCTTTGCCCTTGCACTGCCCGATGAAATGAAATCGTATTTACATTCAATCAGCGAGCGGATCAAGGGAAGATTCCCTTTTAAAAACTGGGTACATCCAGAAGATTACCATATTACGCTTACTTTTCTCGGGAAGGCTGAAAAAGATAGATTGGCCCAATCAGCTGAATTCGTTGCAGATTCCGTTCGGGGGACGGAGCGCATATCGCTTCGTCCCGATCAAGCGGGAACGTTCGGACAAACAAAAAGCCCGCGGATATTATGGATCGGCACAACAGGCACGGACCAATTGGCCGCATTAAGGAAAAACGTGTATTCAGCGTGCCATCAGGCAGGTTTTGAGCTTGAAACGAGGCCGTTCAAGCCGCATATTACCATTGCCCGCAAATGGGCGGGCGAGGATTCATTCTCGCCGCAAAAGCTTCGGGACCTTATTTATACAGGATTACCCGGTTTGCCGGGGGCTGCCTATGAGGCAACGGAGGTGGTGCTTTACCGCACCCGATTGGATCATATTCCCAAATATGAAATGATGGAGTCGTTTAAATTGATATGAAAGGTAGTTTTACAAACGAATGGCGCAACTGATCAAATTGCAAGATTATGTATCCCGCTATGAAAAGGACCTTTCGGAATACTCTTCCAAGTTTGTCCGCCTCAAAAAACGGAGATGGCAGGCTATCGTAAATTCTATGGGGCAGAGGGTAGGAACAAACACCGGATTGGCCAAGGCTGAAACCGGCTTGAAACAGTCATTTCTGGATAAGTTATATTTATCCCAAATTCAATGGGCAAGTACGACCATTACAGAGAGATCGTTCGTCCAGTCAACCTATTACACGGATAAACGTTTGCGGGATCTCTTGCAGCGGTTTCCGGATTCTTTTTTTGTCATGTATAAGCCGGTTCTGCGGTTTGAAAAAACAGAGGTGGAATTGGAGGCACTGCTCCTGACTCCTTCTACGATTTTCTGCCTCGCTTTTTTAAACGGGGCAGAGGGGGCGGTTTATTTTGGATCGTCCGCACATTTTTGGATGAATGCCGCCGATACGGGCGACAAAGTATTAAATCCATTGATTTCAGCCAATCGCATTTTCAAAGTAGTGAGCCGGATTTTTCGTGAAAATGGGGTGGAATTGCCGATCCAACGGGCCGTTATTGCAGAAAATAGTTACATGGATTATCCTAATGGACCGCACGACATCCTTTTCATCGATAAGCGGAATTATGAAAGCTGGCGTCGCAACTTAGCGAAACTGCGGTCACCTGTGAAAAGCATGCAAATGCGGGGAGCGAAGGCTTTGCTGGAAAGCTCCTTAACGCGTTCCATTAAAAGAACGAAATGAAGCTGTTTTTTCCCTCAAGTTTCCAACGATCCCGGAAAACAGATCGAACCCCCGTTCACGACAAAAGTAACATCCATTGACAGGATTGCGTACTTGACGAAAATTGTTATTTCGCGTTAAAATTTATAGAAAGATGGCTATTGTATTTTTTTACTCCAATAGCTGTCTTTTTTCTTTCTGAAGATAAATGGAGAGGAATGTCCCTTTCCGTGAATATTGAAGGTGAATGACAGTGAAACATTTATTCGAGCATAATTGGGAAATCATTCCTGCTGGCGGGGCGACAGGGGAAGCTTTTTTCGCATCAAATGAACGTGAAAAACTTTTCCTGAAACGCAATTCCTCTCCATTTCTTGCCGTTTTATCTGCAGAGGGCATCGTTCCGAAATTGATTTGGACAAAAAGAATGGAAAACGGCGATGTCATTACGGCCCAGGAATGTTTAATCGGCAGGGAATTCAAACCCCAAGATATGACTCAATCCCGCGTTGCAAAGCTGTTGAAGAAAATACATGAATCCCGCCCGCTGTTAACGATGCTTTCGCGTCTCGGGAAAACGCCTTACAAACCGGAAATGATGCTGTCAGATGTGGATGCCGTAATGGACGGGGATTTACTATCGAGAAAGATCGTTCAAACGTCCCTTCAATTTCTGGAATCGGAAATAGCCAACGTCCAGTGCAAAACATGGACGGTTTGCCACGGCGATGTAAATCACAATAACTGGCTTCTTTCTGACGAAGGAGAACTCTACTTAATAGATTGGGATGAAGCTGCCATCGCAGATCCCGCTTTTGACATTGGCCCTCTTTTACATTTTTATATTCCGCGACCTGATTGGGAGAATTGGCTGGAACAATATGGAATCCAGATGACAGACAACCTGCTGCTTAGAATGAAGTGGTATGTGATTGCCCATACGATTCTTTCCGCAGGTAGGCATAAAAATAAAAACCGCATCCAAGAAATGGATTCCTCGATGGGTTATTTGGAGCAGTTTATCTAACGGTATTCGTCCATCAGTCAAATCCATCCAGATAAAGTAAACTTCAGTCAGTGGGGATTTAGGCCACAGGTGTGGGTCATACAGGCGTTGCCACACAATGTGGCCCTCTATCCCCCACTGATTGTTAGTTGAACCAATCGGGCTTTCCTGGCAGGCAATTGATTTTACCAAATCGGATGAGGCTGAAACATATGATTAATACATGGCTTTGTCGAATTGCCCACGGGCAAATGAGGTTTGAACCGTCGGATTGGCCGGCCGCTACGAGAGTTTCCCCTCATTGAAGGTGGCGGATTTTTTTGCTTTACGGCTTGGGGATGGCTGAATATTCCAGAAATATGGTACAATGATTTCGAAAAGTTCGGGAGGTTGAGAAAATGGAAACGTTGAAACTTGGGGAATTGACGTTAACATGGCTGAATGGCGGGGATACGTACCTTGACGGAGGAGCCATGTTCGGTGTTGTACCAAAGCCGTTATGGGAAAAAAAATATCCGGTAAACGAAAAAAATCAAGTTGAATTAAGGTCCGACCCCATCTTTTTGCAAGTGAACGGAAAAAACATACTCATTGAATCCGGGCTTGGACGCGGTAAAATGACCGAGAAGCAAATAAGGAATTATGGTGTTACAGAGCAGTCTAAAATAGATGAATCGCTTGCCAAATTGGGCCTGACACCTTCTGACGTTGATATTGTTTGCATGACTCACATGCATTTCGACCATGCAAGCGGATTGACAAAAAAGGACGGGGATGGATACGCCTCCGTTTTTCCGGATGCAGTAATTTACACATCCGATATTGAATGGGATGAAATGCGGAATCCGAATATTCGTTCCCGGAATACATACTGGAAAGAAAACTGGGAACCAATTCAAGAACAAGTTCAAACGTTTTCAAAAGAAATTGGGATTGAAGGCGCTATCAAAATGTTCCATACCGGAGGCCACAGCGCCGGACACAGCATTGTGACGATTGAAAGCGGCGATGAGAGGGCTGTCCACATGGCCGACATTATGCCGACTCACGCCCATCGGAATGTATTATGGGTCCTGGCCTATGATGATTATCCAATGGACTCTATTTATGCGAAGCAAAAATGGATTCCGGAAGCGATCCACTCGGGAAGCTGGTTCACTTTTTACCACGATGCCCATTACCGTGCACTAAAATGGGATGAAGATGGCAACATCATCGATTCGGTTAAAAGAAACCGCACCGCTGCCGTTTCAAAATAATTGCAGGGATTTGTTGGAGCCAAGAAAAGCGCGAGCACCTGTTTATCGCCGTACAAACTGGATTGACTCCGAAGGGATAGAGGACATACGGCAACTTGTACGCCGATGCTGACTTATTGCAGGAGGAGGCGCTGAAGCCGGACAAAGCAGATGTTTTTTCGCCTGATTTTCATAAAAAAACTTATACTTTAACAATAAGAAAAGGGCTGTCCGAAAAGCCGGTCTTTCGACTTTTGGACGCCCCTTTTTCTATTCAGGAATGTTGATATAGCAACATCCTTTTTTGGACAGCCCCTAGCTGTATGCGACGGGCAGTTGTACCTCGTGCCATAAAAACTACACTGAATAAAATTTGTTAAAAGGTTTTAGAGTACAGTATTTCGATACATGACTCCGGATTAAATTTTGAAAAATCTAATTTCCCGTAAATTAACGTACACCTTTCATATATTTTTGAATCAAAGGAGTAACGATCAATAGAATAATACCTAGCAGGATCGCGATTCCGCCAATGGATCCAAAATACAACATTTCGGTTTCGGGCCGGTAGAATTTTACAATCTGTGCGTTCAGTCCTTGGGCGGCCGCATTGGAAAGGAACCATAAGCTCATTGTTTGGGCTGAGAATGCAGCGGGCGCCAATTTTGTTGTAGCCGACAAGCCAACAGGTGATAAGCACAATTCACCGATTACAACGATCAAGTAACTGAGGACGAGCCAGATGGGATGAACCAATGAATCTTCACCGCCGAATTGTGCCGGCAGCAGAATGACAAGGAAAGAAAGACCCGCAAACAATAATCCCAAAGAGAACTTTTGTGGAATGGAAGGCTGGCGTTTTCCTAATTTTACCCATAGCCAGGCGAATACCGGCGCCAACACGATGATGAATAATGGATTCAATGACTGAAACCATGCAGGGGATAGATGGATCCCCGCAACGTCCAATTGTGTCCGTTTATCAGCAAAGTTGGCAAGAATGGTTGATCCTTGTTCTTGAATGGACCAAAACATGACAGAAGCAAGAAATAACGGGATATAAGCCAGAACGCGCGAACGTTCTACTTCGGTTGTTTTTGGGCTGCGATACATGACGACAAAGTAGATGGTTGGAATGAGAAATCCTAAAATACCAACGAGAGCAATAAATGATTTAATCGTCAGCAAGCCTGTTGGGATCGTAACCGCTAACACAATCCCCAATAGAACTGCAGCCCCTCCAATGACCATATAGACTTTTCTCTTCTCAGCAGGCGCTAACGGGTTAGCAATGTACGTACCTGCAAGCCCCAGGTTTGTTTTTTTCGTCAACATAAACATTACGAGTCCAATAAACATTCCGATGGCAGCGAATCCAAATCCAAGGTGAAAACTATAGTCCATCACAGAACCGACAATAAGTGGCGACAGGAATCCTCCCAGGTTAATCCCCATGTAAAAAATACTGAATCCGGCATCACGGCGATCATCCTTTTCACTATAAATATCACCGACCATTGCGGATACATTCGGCTTGAGCAATCCGGTACCGATGACAATGAGGGCCATGGAAATGAAAAACATCGTTAAATTTCCGGGTATCGCCAGGGCAATATGGCCGAACATTATCAATACTCCACCATAAAAGACGGCTTGGGAAGTGCCGAATATTCGATCGGCCAGCCATCCACCTATGACTCCCGACATATATACGAGCGCGCCATAAATGGACATGATCGCAAGGGCTGTTTGTTCATCAATGCCCAGCCCGCCTTTTGATACCTCATAGTACATATAATAAACAAGGATGGCCCTCATCCCATAATAAGAAAAGCGCTCCCAAAATTCCGTAAAGAATAGAGTAAAGAGTCCTTTAGGGTGTCCGAAAAAACCCTTTTGAGGAACACTTGATACAATATCCTGCTTATCAATCGTAGACATCCTATACCCTCCATTGTTTTATTAAAATAGCAATTTAAAATTACCACACAATGATTATAACGAAGATTATGTAAATGATAAAAAATAAATTATTTTAGAAAAGTAATTATTTTGATGCAACTACATATAGTGCGAGTTATTCATGTTTTACCCGTTTTCTCCCCAAAATTGCTGCTTCAGTACATTTCAATTACAGAGAAGAAAAAGGCGGCTGCTTCCAAATAACCGGAAGAAGCCGCCCATTATTCTGAAAAACGATGAACGGAATATGATGGTTCACCTGGAGTAAATCTCGGTCTCCGGGCCTTGTACCACTGCTTGCAAAGAATGAAAATAATGATGGCATCAATCACATCGCCGCCGTAATACATGATCATGCCGGCCATCTTTGCCTGGCCGGGCGGGATGCCTGCAGGGGGGTGGACGTAAATGTATTTGGACAAGATGGCATGTCCGGCCAAGGCAATGATAAATACGGCAGACCGGTATAAATACCCAAAGCGATGGACAACAGGATCGATATAAATAAAAGCGGCGGTAAAAACATATCCGGCAAGAAAAACATGCAAGTGTACAAGAGTATGCACGGTATGGTTATGAAGCATTAGATGATACAAATCGGTTGCATAAAGCACCCATAACCCCCCGATATTGAGCAGGGAAGCCGTTATGGGATGAGTGATGAATCCGGCGTATCGGCTCTTAAGGAGCTTTGCCAGTTGCCGTGCTGCCTGAACGGGGAGTGTTCTGAGTAAAAGAGTCATTGGGGCTGCCAGCACCATAAGGAGCGGGCCCAGCATTCCAAGCAATAAATGGCCGATCATATGAAAGGTAAAATCGGAATGGGCTCTTTCAGCAAGCGGGCCTGCAACCGCTGATAAAACACTGATAATACCCAAAGCCCAAAAAATAGATCGCTTTACAGGCCATTGTTTCAAATGTTTTCGGGTGTTGGACTTTAAGGCAGCAAATAAATAGAGAAAAAGAGCCGCTAAAAAAAGTGCGTACAGCAGTATCCCGCTGTTCATCTGGAATCCCGCCTCTTTTCCGATGATTCCTTTCGGGCCCGAAAAACAAGTGAAGCTCCTCCTATAAGAAGGACAACAGCCGCGGCATTCCAAACGAAATCGTAGCCGAATAAGCTGTCCACATATCTGATTTGATGAATGCGCATGAGCTTATGTTGAACAATGCCGTCATACAATTGAAAGGCTCCCGCACCAAGAAGCACTCCTCCCCACCATTTTTTTCGCCGGAGAGCATGCCGCCTGCGCAGATCTGCAAACATAAACAGCCCGCCGATTGTGGCAAACCAGCTAAAAGCATGAAAAAAACCGTCAGAAACAATCCCGATCTTTGTAGTTGAATTATCGTAAAAATGGTGCCATTGCAAAAGTTGATGGAATACAAATTCGTCGGTAAAAGTAATCAGTCCTACTCCAAAGAGGAAACCAGCCCATATATTTTGCGGGGAATACTCTAAAGGGGCGGCCCCGCTTTGATCTTTTTTCATTTTTTCATTCACCCTTTTTCCAAGTTAATGTTTTACATATTTACCTAAATAAAAAGGATGGATTAACAAAATTTCATTTTGCTAATCCATCCTTATCATATCCCAATTATGTAGTTTTTTTACTGTGATACCGGAAATACGTCTAAAACGCTTCCGGTGTACGCATCGGCAATAAACTCATATTGCTGGGATTCCCCGTCTTGCTTGCGGGAAATGCCGCCGCGGTACACTTTTGTTTTAACTCCGTGTTTTTCAAACTCTTCGGGTTTGAATTTAATCCAGGATCCGTCAACTTCACCCGTTTGTTTAAAAGCGTTTTTCACATCCGCCAATACTTTTTCTTCTGATATGAGACAATTTTTTCTTATGGCTTCACTTGCGAAATAGCCGGTAATGAGGCCGGCGCCTGCTCCCAGTAGAAATGTTTTCCAGTTCACAATTGAGCACCTCCAAAATATAACATAAGTTAAGTATACAGGAAGAAGGCAAGCAGTTCGACCTTGAATATAAGGATTCCTATTTTTGACAAAAACAGTTTCATGTTAAAATACAAATAAATACACTGAAGAGGGGTTGAGGATTTGGACAAAGATACGCTTGTTCTTTTTCAAACGCTGACGGAGCTTCCGGGCGCTCCGGGAAATGAGCACCAAGTTAGAGAGTTTATGCGCGAACAGCTTGAAAAATATGCAGATCAGGTAATACAGGATAGATTGGGCAGTATTTTTGGCGTAAAATCAGGTGACCCTTCAGGTCCTAAAATCATGGTGGCAGGCCACATGGATGAAGTCGGGTTTATGGTCACCCAAATTACGAAAAACGGGATGATCCGCTTTCAGCCTTTGGGCGGCTGGTGGAATCAGGTGATGCTTGCACAGCGGGTCCAGATCATCACTGACACCGGGCCTGTAACAGGAGTCATCGGCTCGATTCCGCCGCATCTGCTTACGGAGGAACAAAGAAAAAAGCCGATGGAAATCAAAAATATGATGATTGACATCGGGGCAGATGACCGAGGGGATGCCGTGAAGGCAGGAATTAAACCGGGACAGCAAGTTGTTCCGGTCTGTCCGTTTACGCCATTGGCCAATCCGAAAAAAATTATGGCCAAGGCATGGGATAACCGTTACGGATGCGGGCTTGCAATTGAGCTGCTAAAAGAAATACAAAATGAAAAACTGCCAAACATCGTCTATTCCGGCGCCACCGTACAGGAAGAAGTGGGGCTGCGGGGAGCGGCATCAAGTGCCAATATGATCCAGCCCGACCTCTTCTTTGCACTTGATGCCAGCCCAGCCAACGACATGACCGGAGACGAGAAAGAATTCGGCCATATCGGAAAAGGGGCTTTGCTTAGAATCTTTGACAGAACGATGGTCACGCATAAAGGGATGCGCGAATTTATTCTGGACATGGCAAAAACACATGATATTCCTTACCAATACTTTGTTTCTCCGGGAGGAACGGATGCAGGCCGTGTACATACTGCCAACGAAGGGGTGCCAAGTGCGGTGATTGGAATTTGCGCACGCTATATCCATACACATGCTTCAATCGTCCATGTCGATGACTATGCGGCGGCAAAAGAGCTGTTAACCAGGCTGGTAAAAGCCAGCGACTGGTCTACAGTAAAGTCTATTCGAAATCAATAAGCAGGATTGAAATTGGGTAAAGATAAAATGAGTGTTTGCTGGATGGGAGTGGCATTATGATTATTGCCGTTGGTTCAAAAAACAGAGCAAAGTTAAAAGCTGTGCAAAATACCCTTCTTGGTTTGGGCATGGAGACTGAGATTGTCCCGATAGATGCCCCATCAAATGTAAGTGCCATGCCTTTCTCCGATGAGGAAACGATACATGGCGCCATCCATCGGGCTGAATATTGCTTGGATCACAGTAAAGCGAAGTTGGCGATCGGCTTGGAAGGCGGCGTTGCGGAAACGCCTTTTGGCCTCTTTTTGTGCAATTGGGGAGCATTGGCCGAAAGGGGGAGAAAGACGGTGCTGGCAGGCGGTGCGCGTATTCTGCTGCCGGAGGAAATCGCCGGCAGCCTTCGGTCAGGTGAAGAACTTGGACCGGTCATGGATGATTACTGTCAAAGGACCGGAATCAGTTCCGAAGAAGGAGCCATTGGCGTTTTCACCAATGGACGCATTGACCGTTCCGAAATGTTCGGCCATATCGTAACACTGCTGATCGGACAGAGGGAAAAGAAAAGACGGGGATAATTATTAAAAAGCACAGAAAGCAGTTCACAAACAGCTTTCTGTGCTTTTTATTTTAATAAGGGCCTATTCTAAAATATATGAGAGCGCTTTTATGGCCTGATTCACTGTTTCCACCGTTGCGTTTGCTTTCCGGGACAACTCTTTCAAGGGATGATGCAGTTCTTCCGGGCGGATTAAGATGAGCGGTTTTCCCGATGTAACGGCCGCACTTGCATCCATGGCTGTATTCCATTGCCTGTACTTCTCTCCAAACAACGCAATAACAAGGTCTGATTTTTGCATGAGGACTTGTGTTCTCAAGTTGTTAAAGCTGGAAGCTGCCGCGTCCCTGTAAATGGCATTCGGCTGCTCGCCAAGGATTTCTTCGCCGATGGCGTCGGAGCGGTCATGGTCTTCCATTGGCCCGACAAAATCGACCGGAAGTTTGAGTGCCTGTGCTTTTTCTTTAATTTCCTCACGCCAACTGCTGTGGATTTCTCCTGCCAAGTATACGGTTAATCTCACGATATTACCTCCTCCTTTGCATATACATTCATCATACCATCAACCGCACCTATTTTCCCCTTGAAAGGAATTTCAAACTCTATTTGATTTTTTAGGTTAAATGATATATATATTAAAGGGAAGGATTGTTAATAAAATATGGGAAACACTAGGGGTGCCAAAAGCTGAGAGAGGACTTCCTCAACCCTTTTAACCTGATCTAGATAATGCTAGCGCAGGGAAGTGGAAAGAACGCGTATTCATATAATCTGTATACGCATGCATTCTGTTAAATGGGTCAGAGCCACTTCTTTTTGGGAAGTGCTCTTTTTTCATGTATGGTGCCTTAGCATTTCTCACCACAGAAAGGGGGACAAACGAGCAATCCATTTCAGGAAAGGGGGCCTTATGATGAATGAAGCTCTGGTTTTTCAGCACGTATCTTTTGCTTATGACTCGGATGTACAGGATCCTGTACTGCAAGATTTAAGTTTTTCAGTAAAAAAAGGCGAGTTTGTGAGCGTTGTCGGCCCAAGCGGTTCCGGGAAAAGTACATTGTTCCGACTTATTTCAGGGCTTGAAAAGCAAAACAGCGGCTGTATTTTTGTGAATGGTGAGGAGCCTTCCAACAGGCAGGGACATGTTGGATATATGTCCCAAAAGGACGGACTGCTGCCTTGGCTTTCGGTCGTCGATAATGCCGCCTTGCCGCTCATGTTAAAAAGGTTAAACAAAAAAGATGTATGGCCCGAAGTCATTGATAAGCTGGAAGTATTTGGTTTAAAAGATGTTGAACACCGCTATCCCCATGAATTATCCGGAGGGATGCGTCAGCGTGTTTCGTTTTTGCGTGCCTTGTTGGGCGGTAGTTGCTTATTGCTCCTGGATGAGCCGTTCAGCGCACTGGATGCCGTTACGAAAACAGTCATGCATGAATGGCTGCTTGAACAATGGGCTGATTCGGGTAGAACAATCCTCTTTATTACTCACGATGTAGAGGAGGCGCTGTTCCTATCCGATCGGGTACTGTTGTTCAGCCAAAAGCCGGTGTCCCGTCTCGAAGAAATTCCGGTGCCGCTCGGCAGACCGCGGACGGTGGAGAACTTAAAAGATCCTGCTTTTACAGAATTAAAAGAGAAGATATTGCTTGATTTAAGAAAATTGGTGACATTATGACCTTATTGAAAAAATACGGATTATCAATTTTGCTCCTGTTGCTGCTTTTAATTGGATGGGAGAGCGGCGCCCGCCTGTATGGAAAACCCTTTATACTGCCATCACCTATACAAATTGCAGAAAGGCTTTGGGAGCTCAGGGCAGTCCTTTTTATCGGACATTTGCTGCCAACGACGCTGATTATGCTTATCGGACTTTTGTTGTCGCTTATATGTGGTGTCGGCTTGTCCATCTGGATGCATAAGAGCGATATTGTAAGGAAGGCGTTTTTTCCATTGCTCATTGCTTCGCAAACGATACCCATCATTGCGCTTGCTCCGATATTCGTCCTTTGGTTTGGCTATTCCATCTGGAGCAAAGTCGTCGTGACAGTACTGATCACTTTCTTTCCGATTACGGTCAATACGTTTGACGGGCTGCGGTCCGCAGATCCTCATTTAAAAGAAACGCTTCAAACGATGAGGGCCACGAAACGCCAGATTTTCTTTAAGGTGGAACTTCCGTCCGCATTGCCCCAATTCTATTCGGGATTAAAAGTAGCCGTTACGCTGAGTGTCATCGGCGCGGCAATCGGGGAATGGCTGGGTGCTGACAAGGGGCTGGGATACTTTAGTAGAAGAATGATGACACAGTTTGATGGAGCCGGGGTGTTTGCGCCGATCGTCATTCTGTCGGTTTTGGGAATTACACTGTTTTTACTTGTGGGTTGGCTGGAAAAAATAACGTTGAAATGGAGAAATGTAAAATGATAAAGAAATGGGCATTGGCCAGTGTGCTATCTTCAAGTTTGCTGCTAGCTGGCTGTGGAGGAGAAAACAAGGAAACGGCTGCGAATGCAGATAAAAAAAATAAAACGGACAAAGAATCTTTTGACATCATGCTGGACTGGTATCCCAACGCCGTACATAGTTATTTGTATGCTGCAAAGGAGAAAGGTTATTTTGAAGAGGAAGGCCTGGATGTCAATATTCGTTTCCCGGCCAATCCAACGGATCCTATTAACCTGGCTGCAACGGGGGATATTGAACTCGGCATCACCTATCAGTCAGATGTAATCACGGCCAGGGCAGACGGGGTACCGGTAAAATCTGTTGCGGCGATTGTCAGAAGCCCGCTCAATCATATAATTTATTTGAAAGACAGTGATATAAAGAGGCCGAAAGATTTGGAAGGAAAAACAGTCGGCTGGCCGGGTATCCCGCTCAATGAACCGCTCGTACAGACGATCGTAGAGTCCGACGGCGGAGACATGAGCAAAGTAAAGATGACCGATATCGGCTTTGAACTGAATGCGGCGATTGCGACAAAGCGGGTTGATGCGGTAAGCGGTGCTTTTATTAACCATGAAGTCCCTATGCTGCAGCAGCAGGGGATAGAAACGGAACATTTTAACCCTGTAGATTTCGGCGTTCCAAGTTATTATGAGCTGGTGTTTGTTACTAATGATGGTACGTGGAACGAAAAAGAAGATTCAATCCGTGCTTTTTGGCGGGCAGCTGCCAAAGGGTATGAGTTTATGAAGGAAAACCCGGAAGAAGCATTGGGAATTCTATTGGATAATCAGGATAAAGAAAACTTTCCGCTGAGCGAAGAAGTAGAAAAGGCAAGCCTGAACATTTTGCTTCCGAAAATGGAAGCTGAAAAAGAACCATTTGGAAGCCAGTCGGAAGAACTATGGGAAGAAGTCATCCGCTGGCTTGAAGATACAAATTATATTGAAGAAGCTTCTCCTGCGGAGAAGCTGTTTATCAATCTCGTTGAATAAGAATCTTGTATTGGCACCTCCAGTTTTATGGGGGTGTTTTCATTCGTTAAGGGAAAAATATAAAATAAATAATAGACAAAACATACAGTTGTCTTTACACTAGTTAAGTGGACTGATATTTATCTTTTACAGGGGGATTTTTCGTGAAACAATTTCTCAATAGGAAAGGTGTCCATTTAACGGCAAAAGCCTATTTAATTGATGCTTTAAGCTATATGGCGCTCGGCCTTTTTTCTTCATTGATTATAGGATTGATTATCAAAACGGCTGGTGAACAACTCGTCTGGCCATTTTTGGTTGAAATGGGCGATATGGCCATGGGGCTGATGGGACCGGCGATTGGGGCAGCCATCGCTTTTGGGCTTGGCGCACCGCCTTTGGTCATCTTTGCAGCAGTGGCAACGGGGGCAGCCGGTGCTGCATTTGGCGGTCCTGCAGGCAGTTACGTGGCTGCATTGATTTCAACGGAAATTGGCAAAATGGTGAGCAAGGAGACAAAAGTTGATATTATTGTCACTCCATTTGTAACCATTTTTACCGGGTTTGCTGTAGCAAAGTTTGTTGGCGCACCTATTTCAAAATTTATGACGGTTTTCGGCGGCTGGATCATGTGGGCAACCGACCAGCGTCCGATCATCATGGGAATTGTTGTGGCAACATTAATGGGGCTTGCTCTTACGGCCCCGATTTCAAGTGCGGCGATCGCTTTAATGCTTGATTTGAATGGACTTGCAGCCGGTGTCGCCACGATTGGCTGCAGTGCCCAAATGATCGGCTTTGCTGTGGCAAGCTACAGGGAAAATAAAGTGGGCGGATTGCTCGCCATTGGGCTAGGAACATCCATGCTCCAGGTGCCAAACATTATCAGGTATCCGCTCATATTAATTCCTCCAACGGCTGCAGGCATCCTTCTGGCTCCAATTGGAGCAACCGTCTGGAGAATGACGAGCAATGCAGCAGGAGCAGGTATGGGAACAAGCGGGCTTGTCGGGCAAATCATGACATTTACGACGATGGGGTTTTCAGTTAGTGTTCTCATCCAAGTCATTGTACTCCATTTTATCGGTCCGGCTGTGATAAGCTTAATTATATCGGAATATATGAGAAAACGCGGCTGGATCAAATCCGGCCAAATGCTCATCAATACTGGAGGTTAATATGGAAAAATTACAGTCAAAAGAACAGTTTGAACAATGGAAGAATGAAGAGCGGACAATCTTTATGTTTTCTGCGGACTGGTGCCCGGACTGCAAGGTGCTTGAGCCCGTATTGCCGAGGTTAGAAGCAGATTATCCGGAATATCATTTTATTCACGTGGACCGCGATGAATTTCTTGAACTTTGCCAAGAGCTGGATATCTTTGGCATTCCAAGCTTTGTCGCTTTCCATGATGGCAAAGAGGCGGGAAGATTCGTCAGCAAAGACCGCAAGACGCTGGAGGAGATTGAAGATTTTATCAACAGCCTACCAAACTGATAAAGAAGAATGAGAATGGAGAAAATTCGACTCCATTCTTTTCTTTTTGTGCTTTTTATTGAAACATATGTTCGCTCGTGGTATATTTAATGTAATATTCAGATTCAATTGCCGTGAAAGGGTGTGGTAAAATAATGTTGAATGCCGCAGTATGTGAACCAGTGGAAAGGTATGATGCTGCATCACCTGATTATGACGGACTTTGGAAAAAACTGATTACCCAATTGTTTGAGGAATTCATTTTATTTGTCACCCCCCAATTATATGAAGCCATTGATTTTTCGAAGGAGCCTGAGTTTTTGCAGCAAGAGCTGTTTAAGAGAGTGATTCGTGAAAAGAAAGGAAAACGCGTTGCAGACCAGATTGTCAAGGTATTTTTAAAAGACGGGGAAGAACAATGGATATTGATACATGTTGAAGTTCAGGGGGACGGCTTGAAAGATTTTCAGCGAAGAATGTTCCAATACTTCTATCGCATCTATGATAAATATGATAGGGAAGTTTGCGCCATCGCCTTCATTACTTCAGATATAACAAGCCAGCCAGCAGGCACATTCTATTATTCCTTTTTTGGGACGGAATTGCAGTATAAGTACAATGTATATGCACTGGCAAATCAGGATACAAAGGCCCTTGTGCGTTCCGAAAACCCTTTTGCCATGGCGGTGCTGGCCGGCATTTATGCAAATGAGACGAAGAATGATGATCAAAAACGTTATCGCTTTAAACGGGAACTTTTAAGAAATATCCTGAAAAAGGAGGAGGGACAAGCGGAAGAAAAATCTCAATATATATCGGCTTTGTTTTATTTCATTGAGTTGATCCTTCATCTTCCAAAAGAGTTCGAACAAAAGCTCAGGGATGACATCCAACCAATCATTACGAAGGAGGCGGCACAGATGTTGCGTTCAGAAGAATTCATGAAACTGCCAACTTTGGCCGAGACTTGGGAGAAGTGGAAAAAGGAAGGGCTTGAGGAGGGCAGGAAACAAGGCAGGGAAGAAGGCAGAGAAGAAGGCAGAGAAGAAGGTAGAGAAGAAGGCAGAGTGTCGGAAAGAAAGAGATTGGCCATTGAACTCCTTAAGGAGAACTTTGCAAATGAACAGGTGGCAAAGCTGACCAAATTAAGTTTGGATGAGGTAATACAATTAAAGGAATCTATAAGCAGGTAGAGTGTCGAGGAGGCTTTCTGTCATTTGACGGATAAGCCTCTTCCTTTTGGCAATTGGCGTTTTCGTGTAATATGGGGTGTAGCCATATTGCCGAGGAGGATTCTGAGATGAAAATGAATGAACGGAAGCTGAAAGACGAGCTTGAGAAGCGGCTGAAAAAAGAAGGCCGAACATTTACATATGATCGAAACAAGGAAGTGCTGCGCATAGAAAATACGGCAAGTGGAAAGGGAATCGATATTTCTTTGCCCGGGATCGTTGCCAAATGGCATGACCAAAAAGACAAAGCGATAGATGAAGTCGTTTATTATGCGGAAGAAGCATTGGTGGTCATGAATCGGGAACAATCTGTTGCCGGAAGTGAAAAAAATATTTTTCCAGTTATTCGATCGACTTCGTTTCCAGTGGAATCCGAAGACGGAAACAAATTCTTGACTGATGAGCATACTGCCGAGACAAGAATATATTATGCGCTTGATCTCGGAAAAACATATCGTCTGATTGATGAGCAGTTTATTCAAAAAGAGGGCCTTGATCCGGGCGAGATTAGGGAAATGGCACGTTTTAATGTTCGTTCACTTCCGACGTCCATGAAAAAAGACGAGGTGGCTGGAAACGATTTTTACTTCCTGAATACGAATGACGGATACGACGCGAGCCGGATATTAAACGAAAAATTTCTAGAGGAAACGTCAAAGAATATAAAAGGGGATATGGCTGTGGCTGTACCCCATCAAGACGTTCTCATCATTGCCGATTTGCGGAATGAAGTCGGCTACGATGTACTGGCCCAAATGACAATGAGCTTTTTTACAAATGGCCTTGTGCCGATCACGGCACTCTCTTTTATGTATGAAAATGGCAAGCTTGAGCCGATATTTATCATGGGGAAAAATAAGAGAATGGACGATGGAAAGGGGAAAAAAACATGAATGTATTTTATAATCGTGAAGGAATCGGCGATACATTGATCATCGTGTTGAAAGAATTGGACAGGGAGAACCTTACGTTTGAACGAAAAGGGGATGCAGTCCGGATCTTTGATAAAGAAACGAATACAACAGGCGGCTTCAATCTTTTTCACGCCTCCAAATATATAGCCATTGATGCAAAAGGAAATGTGGAGCTGTCCGGCCAGTTGGTGGAAAAAATTGGGCGTGCGCTTGCTGAAAACGGAATAGAAGAGAAATTAGAAGCGGATCTCTCACCGAAGTTTGTTGTCGGATTCGTTAAACATAAAGAAAAGCATCCCAATGCAGATAAGCTGAGTGTCTGTCAGGTTGATATCGGTTCGGAAGAGCTGCAAATCGTATGCGGTGCTCCCAACGTGCAAGCAGGCCAAAAGGTTGTCGTCGCCAAAGCAGGAGCTGTCATGCCGAACGGCATGGTCATCAAGGATGCGGAACTGAGAGGAATTGCATCCAGCGGGATGATTTGCTCTGCGCGTGAGCTGGGTCTTCCAAATGCTCCCGAAAAGAAAGGAATCCTCGTATTGGAAGATGATAAATACGAAACTGGGCAAGCCTTTGCATGATAGATTGAAAATTTGATTGCTGCCCGGCTCTTGCGTTTTTTTTTTGAAAATATGTGAACAAATAACGAAACTCGCTTTGGTGACTAAAGGAAAAGCGACTCTGTATGTTATGATTGTTAACATTGAAGAAAAAATCAGAATGAAAATTTTCCCAAATCCACTGGGATGACTTGCATGAATTCATTAAGTTATACTAATATTGAAGAAAATGGTAATTATTAAGGTTGGGTGGTCTGAACAACACCGAGCTCCAACCCGGTAAATCGTATGGCTGTTCATGGAAAAACAGAAGGATAGCCATGTACAAAAAAGGCAGGAGATCTACATGTTAAAAAGATTACTAGTTGCTGCTGATGGTTCCGAAAATTCAATTCGAGCAGCGAAGGAAGCGGCAAGACTCGGGCAGCTGTCCGAAGGTGCTGAAGTAGAAATCATTTATGTGATGGACTTTTCAAAATCGAAAAGTGAAGTGCTTCAGAGCCAGAATCTTGAAACGTTGGAGGCAGAGCGCAGAAAACGATTGATTCCCGTTGAAGAGGTTTTTGCCAAAGCGAGCATTCCTCATAAACTAACCATGCTTAACGGTGATCCAGGTCCCGCAATTGTTGAATATGCCAATAAAAGTTCCTGTGACATGGTGATCGTCGGCAGCCGGGGACTCAATGCGCTCCAAGAGATGGTGCTTGGCAGCGTCAGCCATAAAGTTGCCAAAAGAGTGAAGGCACCGGTATTAATCGTTAAATAAAAAATGAAATTCAAAAGCTGATTTCCCTTTGAATGGAAATCAGCTTTTTGAATGTCTTTTCTTGCTTTTTAGCGGATACTCTCTAATCTTAAATTCATGCAGCGGACTACGATTGGTGTATTTTTCGTCTTCGGGTTAAGCCCAACTGGGCACGTTCTTTCCGCAGTGCTTTGTAAATGGAGTACATCATTAAAATCATGATCACTGAAAAAGGAAAAGCCGCAATGATAAGAGAATTTTGCAGCGCCTGCAGGCCGCCGCTGTACAGGAGAATGGCAGCCATGGCCGCAAGGATGATTCCCCATACAACCTTTATGCGGTTTGGCGGCGTTAAAGAACCATAGGATGCCTGCATTCCAAGTACGAAAGTCGCCGAATCTGCAGATGTGATGAAAAAGATTGCGATCAAAATGACACCGACGATTGATAGGATGGTAGAAAAAGGCATTTGATTGAACACGGCAAACAAAACTTCCTCCGTGGCAAATTCCGTTAAGTCAACAGCACCTGACTGCTGCAGATCAATAGCGGTCGACCCGAAGACCGCGAACCAAATAAAGCTGACAATCACAGGAAGAATCAACACGCCAATCATGAACTCCCGGATTGTTCGGCCCTTTGATACGCGGGCAATAAAAATGCCGACGAATGGTGACCACGATATCCACCATGCCCAATAAAAAATGGTCCAGCTGTTAATCCACTCGCGATGACCGGTATCAAGCGGAGCAATTCTCAAACTCATTTGAATAATGTTTTGGATATACGTTCCGACCGTATCCGTAAACATGTTTAAAATAAACAGGCTCGGCCCAAGGATAAATATGAGAGCTAACAACACAGCTGCCAGTATCATGTTCGTATTGCTTAAATACTTGATCCCTTTGCTTAAACCGGACCAGGCAGACATTAAAAATAATGCGGTTACGATGACAATAATGATCAGCTGTATGAAAAAGTTGTTTGGAATGCCCAGCAGGTATGCAAGTCCTCCATTTATTTGTGCAGCACCAAAACCGAGTGTCGTCGCAACTCCCACAACGGTAGCCGTTACGGCAATAATGTCTATCAACATGGCAAGACGCCCTTGGGAATATTTCCCCAAAATGGGACTGAGCGTTGCACTAATTAAGCCGGGCCTTCCTTTGCGAAAATTAAAATAGGCAAGGCAAAGGCCGACCAAGGCGTATACGGACCATGCATGAATTCCCCAATGAAAGAAGGTAAATCTCATCGATTCCTTAATGGCGGCGTCTGTTCCGGGCTCAGACATCGGCGGGGCAATTGCGTAGTGGGATATTGGTTCGGCAGTTCCCCAAAAAACGAGGCCGATTCCCATTCCTGCGGAAAAAAGCATGGCAAACCATGTTGGCTTGGAGTATTCGGGCTTTTCTCCCTCTTTTCCCAGCTTAATGGCACCTACGGGGCTAAAAATGAGAAAAAGACAAAACGCGACAATGACAGTAACCAAGATTAAATAATACCAGCCAAAACTAGAGGTGATCGTTGATTCTATATGAGAGGTAGCTGCTTCAAATTGACTGGGGGCAACTACCCCAAAAAGAACTGCAACCAATAGTATGGCAGCCGATATCCAGAATACACCAGAAAATTTACTCCACAAAACTGTTTCTCTCCTTCCTTTTATGGAGATGCTTCGGACTGCTTTCAACATGTTTTACCTTAACAATGATGGCAAGCCAATTCAAGGAATGAGCATTTGTAAGAATATTTCAAAAGAAGAGCAAGTTCTTGTATTATAAGTTTTTTCGTAAAAGGGTTAATTATGAGCCTGTCAGAAAATACCAGGTTGTGCAAGAAATTTCTTGCAATCAGATGATTTGAAAGTCATATTTTATGTTCCGGCCGCCGATTATAAAATTTAATATTTATAATGGAAAGCAATGCATTACAATGAATGGGAGAAAGAAAAAACAAAGGAAGATGGACGATGTCAAAAATCATGATTGTCGAGGACGATCCGAAACTTGCTGATCTTCTGCGCGCACATCTTGAAAAATATGGTTATGCTGTTGTATTGATCAGCCATTTCGATGAAATTTTGAAAAGCTTTATGGAAGAAGAACCTGATCTGGTTCTGCTCGATGTGAATTTACCAAACTTTGACGGCTTTTATTGGTGCAGGCAAATTCGCAATGTATCAACATGCCCGATTTTATTCATATCAGCACGCTCGGGTGAGATGGATCAAGTAATGGCATTGGAAAATGGTGCGGATGATTACATCACGAAGCCGTTCCATTATGATGTCGTAACAGCAAAAATTCGCAGCAGCCTGCGCAGGGCATATGGAGAATATGCCCCGAAAATAGAAGAACGAATCGTCAAGAAAAAGGGACTCTCCCTCTACATCGAAAGGCTGGAAATTCATTTTAACGATTCTATCGTCTCTGTCACGAAAAAAGAAGCCGTTTTACTGGAAATGCTCCTCAAGCGGTGTCCGCGCGTCGTCAGCCGGGAAATGTTATTGGAAAAGCTGTGGGATGATCAATCTTTTGTAGACGATAATACGTTAAATGTGAATATCACCCGCGTGCGAAAAAAACTTCATGAGCTTGGGATTAACAATGCGATAGAGACCATACGGGGAGAAGGCTACCGGATCGTTCCAGCCTGGGGAGAGGGAGATGCGTAAATGAAACTTTTTATTCGGGATCACACCCCTATAATGGTTACAGTCATTGTTCAGCTTTTGGCTGTTTTGTTCATTTTTTGGCTTGATGGTTACCGCCATTTTTCGGTAGCCTTATATGCGTTGTTTATCGGGCTGTTTATTTTCGTTTGTTATTTATGTTATCGCTTTATCAGCCATAGGGCTTTTTATGAACGATTATCTTCCAGGTTTCAATATTTGGAAGAAGCCAATCAAACATACGGAGATGCTCCTCTTGCGGCTGCTCTTGGACATCTGTTGAAATCCCAATATATTTATTACATCAACCGGCTGAACAGCTATGAGGAGCAGCGAAATATGCACGCAACCTTTATCAATCAATGGGTTCATCAGATGAAAACACCGCTGTCCGTTATTGAATTAACGGTTCAGGAAGAAGAAAATCCGCATTTTTCCAGCATTCGCGAAGAGGCAGACAAACTTGGAAAAGGGCTTGAAATGGTGTTATATGCAGCCCGGCTTGAAACATTTGAACATGACTTCAAAGTGGAACGTGTTTCATTAAAAAAACTGGCCTTACAAGCCATTCATGAAAATAAACGGCTTTTTATCAACAGCCATGTTTACCCCGAGGTGAAAATGGATGATGATGTAGTAGTTGAGTCGGATGAAAAATGGATGACATTCATACTGAATCAGCTGATTACCAACGCCGTGAAATATTCAGGGGGAAAAAATAAAAAAGTAACGATGGCCGCTTTTTACCGCGGCAGGGGAGTTTTCCTTGAAATACGCGACCAAGGAATCGGCATCCCGAAAACGGATATAAAACGTGTGTTTCATCCTTTTTATACGGGAGAAAATGGACGGATTTACCGGGAATCAACAGGAATGGGTTTATACCTGGTCAAGGAAGTGTGTGAACGCCTTGGCCATCATATTGATATTCAGTCAGAAGTTGGGGTTGGGACAACCGTACACATTACGTTTTCGACAACCTTACATCATTGTAAGGAAAATGAAAGGTGAACCGATAGATAAAGGCCCCGCTTAACGATTAAGCTTGTATGTGTAGATGGTTAAGAAAGGGGTTATTTACATGGAAATGTTAAACGTAAAGCAGCTCAGCAAGATATATGATGGAAAAGTGCCTTACAAAGCACTTGACAATATTCATTTATCCATTGATAAAGGTGAATTTGTCGGCATTATGGGACCATCGGGAAGCGGAAAAACGACGTTGCTGAACATGGTTGCCACGATTGATCAGCCGACAACAGGAGAAATTTTGATGAATGGAAACAATCCATTTCTGCTGACAAACGAAAAGCTGGCTCTTTTTCGCCGCAGGCAGCTTGGGTTTGTTTTTCAAGATTTTAATTTGCTCCATACATTAACCGTTGAAGAAAATATTGTGCTGCCGCTGACACTTGACGGTAAAAAAGTAAAACTCATGAAGGAAAAACTGGAAATTGTCGCTGATAAGCTTGGGATCAGCGAATTGTTAAAAAAGCGCATCTATGAGATTTCGGGCGGCCAGGCCCAACGGACGGCCATTGCGCGTGCGATCATTCATTCGCCGGATATGCTGCTGGCGGATGAACCAACAGGAAATCTTGATTCAAAATCGTCAAAAGATGTAATGGAAACGTTGGAAGAGATTAATGAAAACGATCAAACAACGATGATGATGGTCACACATGATCCTATTGCTGCAAGTTATTGTCATCGTGTGATTTTTATAAAAGACGGCAAACTTTTTAATGAAATTCACCGCGGTGACAACCGCCAGGCTTTTTTCCAAAAAATCATTGATGTGTTATCACTGTTAGGAGGGGATTCGCATGACCTTTCCACAGTTCGCGTTTAACAATGTCATGCGAAACAAGCGGACGTATGCCGCCTATTTTCTCAGCAGTACGTTTGCGGTGATGGTGTTTTTCGTTTATGCCATGTTTGCCTTTCACCCCGCTTTTCATCAAGAAACGATTCATTCAAGTGTTTCGCTTGGGTTGCATTTTGCGGAATCGATCATTTATGTCTTTTCGTTCATTTTTGTGCTATTTTCAATGAGCTCTTTTTTAAAAACGCGAAAGAAAGAGTTCGGTTTACTCGTGATGCATGGCATGACCAATATGCAGCTCCGCAAAATGGTGTTTCTCGAAAATGTTTTAATCGGTTTTTTTTCAACGATTTTGGGGATCAGCCTCGGGCTCATTTTTGCGAAGATATTGCTCATGGCAGCAGAAAATATCCTGGAATTGGAGGAAACATTATATTTCTACTTTCCTGTAAAAGCGCTCGTTTTAACGTTTGTCGCTTTTTTGTTCCTGTTTGTGATGATTTCTTTTGCAACAGTTGTGATTTTGAAAGGGAGCAAGCTGGTTGATCTAATGAAAGGAAATGCAGTACCGAAGGCTGAACCAAAAGCATCGCTGCTGCTTTCGTTTTTGGCTGCAGTTTTGCTAGCAGGCGGTTATGTCGTCGCATTGCTTGTGAAAGGTGTGGGTGTAGCAGCAGCGATGATCCCTGTAACGACGGCCGTCATCATCGGGACGTATTTTTTGTTTACACAGCTCAGTGTCTTTCTTATCCGTGCTTTAAAGAAACGGCAATCTTTCTTTTGGAAAAAAACAAATCTGGTGCTTTTTTCCGACCTTGCCTACCGCATGAAGGATAATGCACGCACTTTCTTTTTTGTTGCCATTGTTTCAACAGTCGCTTTTACCGCCATCGGCTCACTGGTAGGCTTTCGGTCGATGATATTTACTTCGTTGGCAGCTGAAAATCCCTTCGCGTTTGAATATGTGTCAGAGGAAGGAAACAATAATGAAATGGACCATGTTTCCCTTATCCGCAATGAACTGGATAAGGAAGGGATTCCTTTTAAAGAAACGAAAGTAATGGTGAAAGAACTGCTTGCCAAAGGGGACAGTGATGATCAGTCCATCCATATTGTCAAGGAATCGGATTATAACGATCTTATTCAAAGCGGTGAATTTGAGTTTGCAAAGGCAGATCTTAACGGGAACGAAGCGATGGTTGTTTATCCTGAAAGCACAGTGAATAGCGGGAAGAGGAATATTGAACAGGAACGCAATAAGACCATTGTCTTGAAGGAAAATCAAGTGAATTTGGAACAAAGAAGTTCGCTTGCAGCCAACATATTCCCGAATTTTGTCGATTATATTGTCGTAGATGACGGAATGTTTGAACAGTTAACGCAATTCGAAAAGCAACGTGATTATTATGCGTTTTATGTAAAAGATTGGAAGAAAACGATTGGGCCAAGTAAAAAGCTTACCAGTGCCATTGAACCCGAAGCAATTGCCGGACAATATCAATTCTTTTCACTTCCCGCTACGTGGAATTTTTTGAATCAGGCGTTTGGCGCGACGTTATTTATTGGCTTATTTATTGGGGCGGTGTTTTTCGTTGCTGCCGGAAGCTTTTTATATTTCCGCATTTATACGGATTTGGACGATGAAAAACGCAAGTTTGCGGCGATTGGGAAACTCGGTCTGACAGACAAGGAGCTTTCCAACATCGTTACCATTCAGCTTGGTATTTTGTTCTTCGCTCCCATACTTGTTGCTGTGATTCATGGAGCCGTTGCACTGACGGCACTGCAGCATATGTTTGATTTTTCCCTTGTAAAAGAATCGATGCTTGTATTAGGCAGCTTTTTTGTCATCCAGGTCATTTACTTCCTGTTCATCCGAATGGGCTATATTCGAAAACTGAAGCGTTCGATTTAGCCATTGCCGGTGCGATATGTTTGAATAAAGCAGGATCTTGGGATTAAAAGCTGTTTTCTTGTGAAGACAATGCGGGCTATGCTTGATGCACTTAGACATATGCGAGCAGACTTACCACAAGATGTGTATAGGTATATAAAAAGCAATGCGGAGGATACACTCGAAAACATCATGAAACAAAAACAAAAAGATTAACTTTTCTAATTGCTGTTTAAATCAAATGAATTGACCCGTAATTTATAAAGTGAAACCTCATTGCGTTTAAAGGTTGAATTACCCTACACTTTCTGACAAATAAAAACAGCCAAAAACCCTCATGACTGCTGGGTTTTTGGCTGTTTTTATTCATTTCAATTGCAAAAGTCAGGATATAATTTATAAAGATGGAGTTTTCCGATTAACTTTTTTCATCCATATAACGGAAGAATCTTTCTAAGCGTTTGGCAGCTAATCTATATGCTTTATCTTTATCCCTGGGACCTATTGCTACAATTTCCATTCGAATGACATTATCTTCAACAGGCCTATAAATTATTCTTATTTTTAAAGAATTTGATTTGATTTTCGCAAATCCATGAAGGTTACCATGTAATGTTTCCGCCACACCATCCGGAACAAAAAGAGGGCCCTGTTTAGCTCTTTTTACGATCAATGCTAAAACAGTTGTTCGATGTCCTTTATTAATGGCTTTGATGTCTTGAACAACTTCGGGTATAAATTTTAATTCAACATTATAATTTTCCAAAAGATACTGACTAAGTTCTTCTAAATTTTTCACTTTCAATATTACTCACCGATCTCTTTTAGCAACTGATCAAAATCAATATCATCATCTTCAAAAACGTCTGTTAGGGATAATGTTGCCTTTTCATCTTTACGAAGAGATGCTTCTTTTATAACTGCATTATCTAAAGCTTGATCAAGTACCTCTTTATACATAAGCAACTCTTGAAAAAACTCCAGATCCAGGAAGACCCCTTTTGCATCTTTATTTTTAGAATTTTGGATTATAAAAACTTCGTCAGTTGTTTCTTTAGAAAATTTATCAAGAATTTCAGTAAGTTTATTCTTCCGCGTAATGTCCGTAATATTATAAACATTGCTTTTTAAAAAATCCAAAGTACTCAAGGAGACAGAGGATTTAAAATTATTTTCAATATCCATAAAGTTCACACTCACTTTCTTCTTCTTTCTTTAGTATATGCCGAAATTTTATTGTGTATACTTATACTAACATATAAAGTGTGTTGTTAACAACGCATAATGTGCTTTTTCATCTTAAGAAGCTATCTAATCTAAAGATAAAAAACCACCCTTAAGGGTGGTTTGCGTGCTTTAACAGCTAAAGGGTGTTGAATTTCGCTATTTTTTGAACTAACTTCTGAGAATAAAAAATTTATTCCAATGTTACATGAACGCTTCATATCGGAATTGTAGCAGCCTAAAAACCTGATGGCGCAGCTGCTTTTGTTAGCCTTCTATTTTCCAACATCCATTAACATTACTTTTTTGTAGTGTTAATGACCTCGGCCAACTGCATTATAACTTCGGCTAATTTTTCAAGTTTCTTTTCGAACCTGAGAAACAGATAAATGGTTAAAGCTATAGGAAATCCAAAATTTCCGATTAGAGTTATCCAAAATGGAACTTCAGTTGGTGTCATTTTCTCTCACCTCTTTTATCAGATGAGGCTGCGAAATTAATAATGGACTTCTTTAAAAAGAAAGCAAAGGTAACTCCCGGAATCATTGCGGGACTGCA
>NZ_JBFEGN010000069.1:0-21955 GCF_047228825.1 Siminovitchia jepli | reverse complement strand
TAGTACCCAGATTTGTAAATTGTTCCCAAAAGAGCGCTGAATTAGTTTTCGGCAAATTTACTTTCGTAATTTGGGATAATAAAAAGTAGGTTTTTCAATGTGGTTATTTTATCTTTCAAAAAAATCACCTCCATGTTTTTTATTTGAACAGCTGAAAAAAGGTTGGTTAAGAGGCCAACCTTTTTTCGCCTTACTAATTACTGTTGTTTGTATTGAGGTTCTTCTTGTTCGATTTGTTGAACACGTGGTTCAATGCTGTCTACAACGGATTGGGTTTGCTTAGCTGCATCTTGGTAAAGTTGCTTAGCTTGTTGATTATCTGTACCAAGAGCAAATGTTTCAAAACTTGCTTGAGCACTTTTCAATCCTGCTAGAGCTGTTTTAACGTCATTTATTACTGTCATGATAATTTCCTCCTTGAATTTTTTTTTACTCTTTTATTTTGCTTTATGGAGAATTTTTTATTCAATGATTTTTGGGAAATTTAAATCTGAATTATTTTTGACGTATAGCTCCATTTTTTCGATAATAACCCCTTTTCCATATCCCCATCATTTCTTCTATTTCTCGTTGACAGCAATAGCTCTTATAACTTTTCATTAAAGGAGACTTTAAATAATGGTAAGCATTTGATTAAAGGGATTCCTTGGGCAGGTAAAGGCTTTATTACAAAGTTGGAGATAAGTATCGACGGTGGGATTACTTGGCTAAATGCAATGTTAGAGTCAGCTAAAAATGCTGGTTATGGGTGGCAATCTTGGTCTTATGAGTGGAGTGGACTGTACTGGACAAAGGTGAATATAAGATTATGACAAAAGCTACTGATTCTTATGATAGAACTCAACCAACCCTACCTTTCTGGAATAGAAAAGGTTACGGTTATAATGCAATTGATGAAATTTAAGATTGAATAGAAAGCTAAATAAAGAAGAGAATGTTGTATAGAATACCTAGTCCAGACCTAAATATCGGATAATGCGACTGTCTTAAGGTGTACAGCATGCACCCTTGATTAACTTACCTTTATTTAAGGCAGAAAGAAAAACAAGCCATTGTAATTATGATTAATTACAGTGGCTCTTTATTAAAGTTTACATATTGCTTTTTAAACGTTTTAAAATACGATAGTAATCATCCAAATCAATCCCTGGAGCGAATTGCTCTGGAAGTTCTGGAAAATCGGGTACAGGCGCACCTTCAGGCATTCCGTCAATTACATGCAGCCTTTCACCTGTTTCTGGGTTTGCACCTTTCCAAATTTGGTTGATATCACGATAATCCGCTTCTCCCCATGTATACAACACATTGTACAATCCTTGATCCATAAACTTTTTGGCATAATCAAACTTATTATTATCCAAACTTGGAACTGGAAGCATTTTACCCACATCCACACCTGTAGCTACTTCTAGTGCTTTTGCATAGGCAATAATATGAGTCCCACCTCTGACAAGCAAGTATCCGGTCATCTCTAAGGCAGTCGGATGGGTCGTCATTTCATACACACGCATTTTGTGGTTTCTAGCACCGATTTCCAATAAATAATTGGCGAGTAGATCTTCAACGAGCGTTCCACTGTTATTTACATACGACCCATTCCACGGTCTTCCCATCCCGTCACCTGGAAAAGCTGTTTGAGCAGTGGTTGTAAAATGTGTAGAATAACGGGCATCCTTTCCATTTTGCAGTGGGGCGGTATCAGGATTGCCAGGAATGGTATTGCCAATCGAGAGCAGATTAATTGCATTCGCTACTAATTCAACATGGCCAAATTCCTCCGCTGTAATACTTGCAATTAAATCATAAAAGGGCTTTAGCTTTTTTTTACCGCGGAAATTAAAGGATTGAAACATGTAATTGTTTAAGGTGGACATCTCACCGAATTTTCCACCCATTAATTCTTGTACAGCTGCAGCAGCATTCATATCGCCATGTTCTGGATATGGTAACTCAATGGCAATTTTATTCACGCGTTTCATCATAAGCTTTACACCTCCATCCGTAAACAATAATCATTTTCATCATATGTTGGATGGAGCTTGGCTTATTCTCACATCGTCGGATGAAACCAAATTATTTGTGCTGTACGTACATAGAATGGTGTCCCGCCCATCATGATGACGATATGATCAGGCATGACCTCTCGTAATACACCTCGTACAGAGCCGTGGGTCGTTTGAACAGCAAGGGATTGATTGTGAAGTCCCATTAAAGCTTGATAAACATACGGATCACTAAGTTTCCATTTTTCACTCATTTTCAACACACTCCTTTCATGAAGCCCATAGCAGTATATGCAAGGAAGTAAAAATGTGCATTTGTCCAATTGGAATGTTGGTTTTCGGATTTATTCAGACATCCATTCTTTCATTAGAAAAATAAACCCAGATTCTGAATCCAAAATAAAAACACCTATGAAATAGTGTCAGGGCGTCTCAATCTTAATCCTTGTTTAACTTTTAAACACGGGGTCCTACCAACAAAAAGCGCAAAACATACGCTAGGCAAAATTTAACATGACGAAACTGTTGAGTGACAATAAAGTTCTTTCCTTACCAATAAAGTTGTTTACTAATCGGTTTGTTTTATTACAATAAAGTCGTTTGCTTTTACCATAAGGTTGATAAATCAACTGTTTGAACGCATAAAAGTAAACAACTATTTTTATGCATTTGGCGAAAATCTAAAAAATGGGGTTGCCAGCAAGATTTCTTCAGGAGGCTCTCTTGTGCTAAACAGCCAGGCCAAGTACCTTATTTCACGATAACGGTTGATCAATTCCAGCACTTCTCCGACTTTGTTTTCCTTCATCAATCTCTCGCTGAACAAAATGGCAGAGATTTGTCCCAAGTTTAAGCGTTGTTGTGATGTACTGTACAAATCATTTGCCGCCTCCGTAAACGAGGAACCTTCGCCTTTGCCCACCCAAACCGGGGGCTGCTCCGCTTTTTGCTGTCCCTCCAGCTTGGCCACTGTCGAGAAATCAAGCAATTGCAAATACATGGTGTATTGGCCATCGACATAGTCTATTCCAACAGCCGTAGCATAGTTCATGTTTTGCACTTCATATCTGCTCCAGCAACCGGTAAGGGTGAGAAGAAGGAAAAGTGCAACCATACTTTTATATCTCCTCATTTATGCCTGTCCCCTTGCCTTGTAGAATCTCGTGTCTTCAACATGTCCGGTCGAGTGTTTCGCCATGGCCAAGGTAATCGAAACAAAGCGTTGGCCAAGTCTTTAAATGGAGGTGATATTGGGGCCAAGTAAGGCAAGCCGCATGAACGCAATGAGGCTAAATGGCTGAGCACAATAAATAATCCAAGAAAGAAGCCATAAATGCCAAGCGTGGCAGACAGAATGAAAAGAAAAAAGCGTAAGGTACTAATCGTTCCAGCCAATGATAGGCTCGATAAAGTTGAACCAAAGATTTGTGTAATTGCTCCGATGACAACGATACCTGGGGATAAGAATCCAGCACGAATGGCCGCATCCCCCAGGATAAGTCCTCCTACAACCGTTACCGTGGAGCCGACCGCAGAAGGCAATCGGATACCAGCTTCCCGCAGGATTTCTAAGAAGAGAAGTGCAATAAACATTTCAACTGCCACATCAAAAGGGATTCCCAACCGGTTAATCCCCAAAGTGGCAAGTAGATAATAGGGCAGTTGATCTTGATGATAGGAAAGAATGGCAACAAAAAATGCAGGAAGCAGTAGCGATACGGACAAGCCAAGTAAACGAAGCGTTTGACCAAATGTAGCTGCCAAAGCAGTAAAGTGGATATCTTCGGGTGCTTTCACAAGCAAAAATAAATTGGCAGGCGCAATCAACGCAGCCGGTGTACCATCCACAATCAACGCTACACGCCCATTGAGCATACAGTTCACGGTAAAGTCTGCTCTGCCTGTATACCCCATCAAAGGAAACAATGCTTTTGTCGGTTCCATTAATTCTTCTAGCTGAGTGGCGCTAAACGCTCCGTCAATGTGAAGATCATCTAATTTATTCTTTACATCTTGAACAATCTTAGGATCAACAATGTCACGCATGTAAAGAATTGCAACGGTTGTTTTCGTGCGAACGCCTACTTTTTTCGTTTCATAAACCATGCTGGTTGATTTGATTCGTTTCCGAATTAACGCCACATTGACTCCCACTTCTTCCACAAATCCATCCTTTGGCCCCCGTACCGAAAGCATTCGCATCATCTGTACGTTCTTTCAAGCTGCGCGTAATATCTGCTGTTCTACTCATTTTAATTTGCAGGCCTTCATAATGGTTTTCCAAGAGATTTCGGATGCTATGGGAAATATTTAAGGTAATTTCTTTTTCCTGCATCCCATTGCCAACAGCTCCTGGGTCCATTCTCCCGTGACCAGGATCTAAATATAATTTAAACATTTTACACCACCTCGTACAAATAAAATATGATCGAAGAGTAACGGAGGTATAGGAATTCGTCTGAGATACATATAAAAATAGGTGATGATAGGCATTACATTTCATTGAATCAGATGATTTATTTTAAAGCTAAGAAATTTTCCAAATGCGAGACCATATGTATGAGCAGCAATTAATGTTCCATATTTTTCGTGGGTCAGGCAAACTCTTGTTCATCTAGACAGTAGGCTGATTGATTATTGATGCTTCTTTCTTAACAAAACACCTAAGTGATTCTCTGTGCATATACTGTATCATTACTACAGGATTATGATTAAATACAACTCAATCCATACATAAAATAATCAAGGAGAGGTTAATTTTGAAAATTCCAAAGACAGCCAAAGTTAGTATCCCCTTTCCATCCGTATGGGGGATTGATGCTTCTATTGCGGGGAGATCCATTATTAGAGGTATACTTACCATTGATTCCATTGTAGACAACAAAGTAGTAGGTACAGTTAATTTTCGTGGTATACCTATTCCGATTAATGGGTATTGGGACGAAAGCGCTAAACAAATAAGTTTCGATTCACCATATGCCTCCTTTTTTGGCAACTTGACAATAATTGATGAGACCGCTATAAGCATTCGGCATTTCATTTTAAGTGGACGGTTTATAATGAAACCTCCCTCTTTGCTGGCTGGTGAATACGGAAATTGGATTGCTACAACCTTTACAACCCGTTTGGGACCTCCCATATATACTAATGTTTTACCACCTGTTGGTGCCTTTTCAGTCTCAAGTATGCTCTTGGGACAGCAATTGTTTTAATTAGACCATGACTTTATAAAAACAACCTTCCTTTGTGACTAAGGTTGTTTTTTAAAAGTGTTCTCGAAAAATACAGCCTTGCTTTAAATCTGAGTTTAGCGTATATCTCCGTTAAAATGTACTCGGAACCCTTTGATGATCGTGCCTAGTTAGATAAACAAATATTGATACTTCCTTATAGAAATAGCCTGCTTGGTTAGGTACGTTGTTTCACAATCCCCGGAAATTTTTAATATAAGTAATGAATGCTTATTTTTTTCCTTCCGATAGCTTTCTATATAAAGAAGCTCTAGATACATTTGTAATTTCACAAATTTGATTTACAGTCATATTTCCTTCTTTATATAGCTTTACTGCATAATTCATTCCTGCGTGATTTTTATGATATTTCTTTAACCGTCCTTTAAACTTCCCTTCTTTCTTTGCGAGCTCAATTCCTTCACGCTGACGCATACGAATAAGGTCTCGCTCTAATTGGTTAACACCAGCCATTACCGTAATTAAGAATTGGCTATATGGATTATCTTCTGATAAATCTAGCCATGTATCCTTAAGTGATTTTAAGCTTGCCTTTTTATTTCGTATTAAATCAATCAATTCAAATAAATCTTGCGTACTTCGAGTGATCCGAGTTAAATCTGTAACATAAATAATGTCACCTTCCTGTAAATCCTCTAACATTTTTTGAAGTTGTTCACGATCTTTTGTGGCTCCTGAAATTTTTTCTTCATAAATAATATCCATTCCAATTTCGTTCAATTGCCGAAATTGCCTTGAAGGATTTTGGCTAGTCGAACTGACGCGTACATAACCGATTTTCTGCAAAATTTCACCTCGTTTTTGAGACAAGTCTTATGAGACACTCTTAACTATGATTTTATCAGTCTACTATACTTGTATCAATAGAGTACACTCTATTGATATATAATTGAACTAATTAACTGAATAATTATGGAAATGGGATGATACTGAATGAAAATTGCGAGAGGTAGAGAATTGCTTACACTGGAACAGAGGCAGGATTTTATGCAAATCCCTGAAGATGAATGGATATTGGGGACCTACTTCACTTTTTCCAAACGGGATTTAGAAATAGTTAATAAGCGAAGGAGAGAAGAAAACCGTTTAGGGTTTGCTGTTCAATTAGCTGTTCTTCGGTATCCCGGTTGGCCATACACTCATATCAAAAGCATCCCGGAATCAGTCATACATTATATATCGAAACAAATCGGTGCCACTCCATCTTCGATTAGTCTTTATCCTCAAAGAGAAAATACACTTTGGGATCATTTGAAAGAACTTCGAAGTGAATACGACTTTGTAACTTTTACTCTAAGAGAATATCGAATAGCATTTAAGCATCTTCATCAATTAGCTTTTGAAAATGGCGATGCCATACATCTACTACATGAATGTATAGATTTTCTAAGAAAAAACAAAATCATACTGCCTGCTATTACTACACTTGAAAGAATGGTGTGGGAGGCAAGGGCAATGGCTGAAAAGAAACTGTTTAATACTGTTAGTCAATCTCTTACAAATGAACAAAAAGGAAAGCTTGAAGAGATCATTACTTCGCAGCATCCATCCGAATCCAATAAAACGATATTGGGTTGGTTAAAGGAACCGCCGGGTCATCCTTCACCCGAAACATTTCTAAAAGTAATAGAACGACTCGAATACATACGAGGAATGGAATTAGAAACGGTACAAATTAGTCATTTGCATCGCAATCGCCTGTTTCAACTATCTCGCTTAGGCTCAAGATATGAGCCATATGCATTCCGTGACTTTCAAGAAAATAAGCGATATTCGATATTAACCGTCTATTTATTACATCTTACTCAAGAGTTAACGGATAAAGCTTTTGAAATTCATGATAGACAAATACTTAGTCTGTTATCAAAAGGCCGTAAGGCTCAAGAGGAAATTCAGAAACAAAACGGTAAAAAGCTGAATGAGAAAGTTATACACTTTACGAACATCGGACAAGCTTTAATCAAAGCAAAAAAGGAAAAATTAGACGTTTTTGAGGTTTTAGAATCCGTTATCGAATGGAATTCTTTTGTCTCTTCGGTCGAAGAAGCTCAGGAGCTTGCACGCCCTGACGACTATGATTATTTAGACTTACTGCAAAAACGATTTTATTCACTTAGAAAATATACGCCAACGCTATTAAGGGTATTGGAATTTCATTCTACAAAAGCAAATGAGCCACTTTTACAAGCTGTTGAGATTATCCGTGGAATGAACGAATCCGGAAAGCGAAAAGTGCCTGATAACTCACCTGTGGATTTTATTTCAAAACGTTGGAAAAAGCATTTATACGAGGATGATGGTACAACAATCAATCGTCATTACTATGAAATGGCTGTTTTAACAGAACTTCGGGAGCATGTTAGGGCAGGAGATGTTTCCATTGTTGGCAGCAGACAATATAGAGACTTTGAAGAATATTTGTTTTCAGAAGATACATGGAATCAAACGAAGGAGAATACAAGATTATCAGTTAGTTTATCATTCGGAGAGAACCAGCAGCCTTAACAAAAGGTTAAAGTGGTTAGCTACCAATTCCAACAAGTTAGACGGGGTTTCTCTTGAAAAAGGAAAGCTGTCAATTGAACGCTTAGAAAAAGATGTTCCAGAAGAAGCAAAAAAATTTAGCGCAAGCCTGTATCAGATGCTACCAAGAATAAAATTAACCGATTTACTGATGGATATTGCTTATATAACAGGATTTCATGAGCAATTTATTCATGCTTCCAATAATCGAAAACCGGATAAAGAAGAAACAATTATTATTATGGCTGCTCTTTTAGGAATGGGAATGAATATTGGTTTAAGCAAAATGGCTGAAGCAACACCCGGACTTACATATAAGCAATTGGCCAATGTATCACAATGGCGCATGTATGAAGATGCAATGAATAAAGCCCAAGCCGTATTAGTAAATTTTCATCACAAATTGCAATTGTCCTCCTATTGGGGAGACGGTACAACATCCTCGTCCGATGGTATGAGAATGCAGATAGGCGTTTCATCGCTACATGCAGATGCAAACCCACATTATGGAACTGGAAAAGGAGCCACCATCTATCGTTTTACAAGTGATCAATTTTCTTCTTATTACACAAAGATTATTCATACTAATTCAAGGGATGCGATTCATGTTTTGGATGGTTTGTTACACCATGAGACGGATCTAAATATAGTAGAGCATTATACAGACACGGCTGGTTACACAGACCAAATATTCGGACTGACCCATTTATTAGGATTTAAATTTGCTCCAAGAATACGAGATTTATCAGACTCGAAATTATTTACAATAGATAAGGCAAGTGAGTATCCAAAATTAGAAGTCATTTTACGTGGACAAATAAATACAAAGGTCATTAAAGAGAATTATGAGGATGTTTTGCGATTAGCTCATTCTATAAGGGAAGGAACAGTTTCAGCATCCCTTATTATGGGGAAATTAGGTTCTTATTCAAGACAAAACAGCTTGGCTACAGCCTTACGTGAGATGGGCCGAATAGAAAAAACGATCTTTATTTTGAATTATATTTCGGATGAATCATTAAGAAGAAAAATACAAAAAGGATTGAATAAAGGAGAAGCCATGAATGGACTGGCAAGAGCTATTTTCTTCGGAAAACAAGGAGAGCTTAGGGAACGAACCATACAGCATCAATTGCAAAGAGCCAGTGCCTTAAACATCATTATCAATGCCATCAGTATCTGGAATACTTTACATCTAACAAAGGCAGTTGAATATCAAAAACGGTCAGGTAGTTTTAATGAAGAATTATTGCACCATATGTCACCTCTAGGTTGGGAACATATTAATTTACTTGGAGAATACCATTTTAATTCGGAGAAAATGGTCTCGTTAGATTCTTTAAGACCCTTGAAACTTTCTTAACGTTGTTAAAACTGGGGGAATAGTCGGGGAAATGGGCTTAGCGTTGTAAATCCGCATTTTCCTGACTGTACCCCAGATAAAAGTTGCGCTTTCTTCCCTTTTGAAAAAAACATCTCGCCATTAAGGCGAGATGTTGATTCAATATTATTGAGCGAGTTTTTCCCGAAGAACAAGCGGCAAAATGCCTCCGTTTCGGTAATAGTCGATTTCAACGACAGAGTCGAAACGCACAAGTACTTCAAACTCTTTTTTGCTTCCATCTTTTGCGATCGCAGTCACTTTTACGATGTCCCGAGGTTTTACATTTTCATCAATATGAACGTTTATAACCTCTTCACCTGTCAAGCCGAGCGTTTCAGCATTTTCGCCTTTCTTAAACTGCAATGGCAGTACGCCCATCATGGCCAGGTTGGAGCGGTGAATCCGTTCAAAGCTTTCTGCGATGACCGTTTTAATGCCAAGCAAATAAGTTCCTTTTGCAGCCCAGTCTCTGGATGAACCCATTCCGTAATCCTTACCCGCAATAACAACCAGTCCTGTTCCGTCTTCTTTGTATTTCATGCATGTGTCGTACATGGAACCGACTTCGCCTGTTGGCCAGTAAGTGGAATAACCGCCTTCTGTTCCGGGTGCAACCTGGTTTCTAATTCGGATGTTGGCGAATGTTCCGCGCATCATGACTTCGTGGTTTCCGCGGCGGGAACCATATGAGTTAAAGTCGCGCGGCTGAACGCCTTTTTCAAGCAAGTATTTGCCTGCCGGTGTATCTTTGCCAATCGCTCCAGCCGGAGAAATATGGTCAGTCGTGACAGAATCTCCAAATTTGCCGACAATCCGCATGTCCGTAAGCGGCTCAATGGTGGCCAATTCCTTTGATAAATCTTCAAAGAATGGCGGATTCTGAATGTAAGTTGATTCCGAATCCCAGTTGTAAAGCGGATCGTTACTCGTTTTAATTTCGTTCCAGCGTTTGTTGTCGGTGAATACGTGCTCGTATTCCTTGCGGAACAGCTCAGGGGTAACCGTCTTTTTAACTGTTTCGGCAACTTCTTCTTTTGAAGGCCAAATGTCTTTCATATATACATCATTGCCGTCTTTATCTTTTCCAAGCGGCTCTTTCGTCAAGTCAATGTCGATTGTTCCGGCAAGGGCATATGCCACTACAAGCGGAGGAGATGCCAAATAGTTTCCTCTGACGAGCGGATGGATCCGTCCTTCAAAGTTGCGGTTCCCCGATAGGATGGATGTAACCAACAAATCGTTTTCCACGATGGCTTTTTCAATTTCCTCTTTAAGCGGACCGGAGTTTCCGATGCATGTTGTACAGCCATAGCCTACAAGGTCGAATCCGAGTTGGGACATATACGGCATCAGCCCAGCATCCCTCAGGTATCCGGTAACAACTTTGGATCCCGGTGCAAGGGACGTTTTAACATGTTTTGGAACTTGGAGTCCCTTTTCAACCGCTTTTTTCGCGAGCAGCCCTGCCCCAAGCATGACATAAGGGTTGGATGTGTTTGTACAGCTTGTAATAGCAGCGATAACAAGGGCTCCGGTTTTCATCACGGACTCTGAGCCATCATCAAATGTAACGGTCACTTCTTTTGTGATTTCCGCCGGATCCAGCCCGAAGCTTTGGTTGCTTACAGGTGCAGTCAATGCATCTTTAAATGTTTTTTGCATTTGAGAAAGCGGAATTAAATCTTGCGGACGTTTCGGCCCGGACAAGTTTGCCTCGATCTCGGAAAGGTCGATTTCCACGATGTCTTTGTATACGGGCTCCGCTTTGTCCACGGTAAAGAACATGTCATTTTCTTTTAAGTATTTTTCCACCAATTTTACTTGCTCTTCAGGACGTCCTGTCAAACGAAGGTAGCTTAAAGTTTCTTCATCGACAGGGAAGAATCCGCACGTGGCACCGTACTCAGGCGCCATATTGGCAACAGTTGCACGGTCTGCAAGCGGAAGTGAAGCCACTCCGTCACCGAAAAATTCAACAAACTTGCCGACAACGCCGTGTGCACGAAGAACATTTGTTACTTTTAAAGCCAAGTCAGTGGCTGTTGCACCATTTGGAAGTTCGCCCGTCAATTTTACGCCCACAACTTCCGGAATTGGGAAATAGGAAGGCTGTCCAAGCATTCCGGCCTCAGCTTCAATACCGCCTACACCCCATCCGAGTACACCGACACCGTTGATCATCGTTGTATGGGAATCCGTTCCGACGAGTGTATCCGGATACGCTTCATAATCACCGTCCGGGGTTTCAATTGCATGAACAACATTAGCAAGATATTCCAAGTTTACCTGGTGGACAATTCCTGTTGCAGGGGGAACCGCACGATAGTTATCAAAAGCTTTTTGCGCCCAGCTTAAAAATTCGTAGCGTTCAGCGTTGCGCTCGAATTCATAATCCATATTGATTTGAAGCGCTTCTGGCTTGCCATACGTATCAACTTGGACGGAATGGTCAATAACTAAATCAACAGGGATTTCCGGATTGATTTTTTCAGCATTCCCGCCCAGATCAGCCATTGCTTTTCTAAGTGCAGCAAGGTCAACAACCGCAGGAACCCCGGTAAAGTCTTGCAAAATAACTCTTGATGGCTTAAACGGAACTTCTCCATCCTGCACTTCGCCAGTTGCCCATTTCGCCAGATTTTCAACATGTTCTTTCGTAATCACTCTGCCGTCATATTGTCTGAGAACAGATTCAAGAAGCACTTTGATGGAATACGGCAAACGGGAAACCGTCGCTACTCCTGCATCTTCCAAAGCTGCCAGGCGGTAATAATGATATCTTTTTCCGTCAATCTCGAAAGACGAACGGGCGTTAAAAATATCGTTTTTTGATTGCGCCATTTCAATTACCCCTTTTACGTTTATTAAAAGTTTCCGAAAACCGATAAACAACGCGATATATTGTTGTTTACCTCCACCATTATATTTTATTACAACATTTAACATAAGTAAATGATAAGAAAGTTATCGTTTTTCATAAGCAATACTTATTCTGATATCTTTTTTCAGCACACATCAATATGTTTCATCCGTTTTTCATCATCTCTTGGATGGGCGGAAACCGGCGTTCTCGGCTTCCTCTTTGGAACAAAACCACATTTCCGGGATGACGCTGTCATAATGCTGTCCGCCGGGCACATGGTATATTTTTTCTTTTTTGCTGTTAATATTTCCTTTGATATCACATCCGTGATGGTCTTGTTTTTTGCTTTCCCCTGCCGAATTGGCATTCTCAAAACCGCGGTCATGCACATAATTTTCCAGCGACCAAATGCCCAGTTTGTTTTGACGGGCTTTTTCCTGTACTTTTTCAAACTCGTCCAAGTATTTAAGATCGGGGGGAAAGATGGCGACACGCGCCAATCCTTCTTCCAGCAGCATGCGGTTAAAATTCTCATTTTCCAGCCATACATAAGCGAGGACCCGCCCATATTTGTCTCGTTCAGATACATCCATCTCTAAAACTACCTTTTTTTCATATAAAGATTTTTTGGTAAATGCCGACGCTTCCGGCCCAAAAGGCTGGACACCGAGGCGGGGATGCTTCGTCTCCGGCGTATCAACAAGCAGCATCCGGACACGTTCCTTCCTGCCGTCGTTGAATTTGACATCAATTGTATCGCCGTCAACAACATGAACGACAGTGGCTTCAATCCCCTGCATTTTTTCAACTTGTCCATTTTCCCCAGCGGCAATTGAACATCCCCATAACGTTCCTATGATCAAAACAAATGATAAAAAATGTTTCCACATACACTTTCCTTCCCTACAAATATAATTTTTGGTGCACAAAGCAAAATATGTTTATCGCATTATTGAATAGGCAATAATAAAACCAAGCCCATCCAACAAAACAAATTCCTTAAAAGGAGATGATCTGAATGAACTTTATACTTTATCTCATTATAGGTGGGATTATTGGCTGGTTAGCCGGTTTAATACTTGGAAAAGATGTGCCGGGCGGCATCATTGGAAATATCATTGCCGGAATTGTCGGGGCATGGATCGGCGGTGCCTTATTTGGAGATTGGGGACCTATTGTAGCCGGCATGGCCATTGTTCCTGCATTAATTGGAGCCATTATTCTTGTACTTGTTTTAAGCCTTATTATGGGGGCGATGGCAAAAGGCCGGAAATAACGTATTTTTAAAAACGGGAGCCTGACGCTCCCGTTTTATTTTCCAAATCTTGGAACCTTTTAGCATAAGATAAGACTTCCTCCACGTATTCTTCACTATGGTTGTATGAATATACCGCTTTTCGCAGCTCGCCGTCCTTTGCTCCGTTTTTAGCCAAATAATTAGCCGCACTGAAAATCGCATCTTCCAGATCAAATGGATCGGCAATTCCATCTCCGTTGGCATCAATCCCGTATCCCCCATACTGTTTGATCATAGCAGGGTCTGTCTTATCCTTTTCCGGAATATTGCCTTTGCCCAGTCCCGAACAAGATGGATGTGCCCAGCCTACGAAGGTGCAAGGCATGAATTGCATATGCCCTTCCGCACCCACCGGGGAGATCATCGGATCCATCGTTGAAAAGATTGTTTCCACACGATGATGGGCCGCTAATAAATACCAGGGTACGCCAAATTCCTTTTCCGCCGCTTTATAAATCGGTATAAAATCCGAAGGCACTTCATCCTCAATACGCGGCTGCTCTTTTTGATTGTCTGTATATGTATAAAGCGCAGTAAACATCAAAAAGGCACTGATAAAAACAAGCAAAATGGTGCGCAGACGCCGCGATTGCCGGTTTGACGGACCGGTCTTTCTTTGGCTTTGCTTCCTCACGCTTTATTTCTCTCCTTTTATAAAGACGAATGTCACACCCGTTCTTATTATGGGAGAGAAATGCTCTTTTTTCAAGCGCTGCACTACTTTTCCTCGTAAAACAGAAGTATTTTGCCGCTTGTTAGCTTGGAGAAGTATTCATTTGCATTTTCTTCACTTAAACCGCACGATAACAGCAAATCTTTCACATCTTTCCGGCTTGTTCCTTCAAAGTAAGCAGCAAGGGGGCCTGCAGCAATCAAAGGGCCTATGCCCGGAACTGTTAAACCGGGTACTATGAATCCACCGCTGATTCCCGTAAGAAAGCCGCTGATAATGCCAAATGCTTCTTCACTGGCAGGATGTTGATGATGGATTCGGGTTTTTGTTTGAATTGAATTCATTTTCTCCTCTTCCAAAGCCAACACAGAAAATTTTTCGGTTTTATATCCTTTCAATTCATATGTTTTTACTGCAGTCACAACATCGCTTTCTGAATCATAGACACCAATCAAAGATAAGTTCATATGTTCATGCCTCCTTGGAGTTATCGTACCCCAATTTAGGCTTATATAAAACAAACCCAACCGCACGAGGTTGGGTTTTGCAAAGATGGGCTTATTCAATTTAACAATTTAATTTTAATTGTTTTTCTGCCAAATTTCGTGGCATCACCTTTATTGGGCATGAATATGTCTATTTTATTTCCTTTGATTGCTCCCCCAGTGTCTCCGGCAACGGCTGTCCCATAGCCTTCAACATACACCTTGGAACCAAGTGGAATAACAGATGGATCAACGGCAATCACTTTTAATCCCGGATTGGCACGCAGGTCAATTCCTGTTGCCGTAACGCCTGAACAGCCGTTGCAATATGCTGTATAAGCGGTCGCAGTTACGGTCATTTCACGGCCGGAAACTTCGTTGCCGGAACTCGCAGGCTGTGCCTCTTTTTGCACAGGAGCAGGAGCCGGTGCAGGTTTTTCTGCAGGTTCTGCAGGTGCTTGAGGCGCCGGGTTGCTCTGTTGAACAGCTTGGCTGTTTGCCGCTTGGTCAGGAGCAGGTGCCGGAGCGGCTCCTTTTTTAACCGCCAACGACTGGCCCGGATAAATCATATCAGAAGATAGGTTGTTCCATGCCTTTAGATCCGCGACAGAAACACCGTACTTGTTTGATATTTTCCAAAGGGAATCTCCCTTGACAACTTTATATGTTTGATCTTGGTTTTCCGTTTTCGATTCGGCAGGTATATGTAACTGCTGATTTGGATATATAAGATCACCATTTAGGTTGTTTAGCGCCTTCAACTGGTTTACAGAGGTCCCATAGCTTTGAGAAATGCTCCATAAAGAGTCGCCTTTTTGTACGACATGTGAAGCGGCTGAAGCCTTGCCGGAAATCAAGCCCACGAACGCGACTCCTGCAATAAATGCGAAAATCTTTCTTCTCATTTTTTGTTCCTCCCTTTTTTGTCAGTTGAATAGTAACTAACGATGCCTATCGTATCAGAGGAACATATCAATCCATTAACAAGAATATTTTCGTTTAATTACAAATATATTGCACCCCATTACATTCGTCATGCTTCGATCGCCTTATTCCAGATGAGATAATTAGGAACAAGGACCGACAAAATATAATCGATACAATAGCGCAGGAGTCGTCTTTCTTTACTTGCTTCACAGAAGAAATTCTCTTTTTTTCCTTGTTTCCGATTCTTTCTGCATTTTTTTGCCCACGGAAAACGTAATGAACATGACGATAAGGAAAAAGAAGCTCGAAATTTGAAACAACTGCCCCGTACCAACAAAGAGGGCAATAAAACCAAAGACAAGACCGCTTAATCCGATACCAAGATCAATGGCCGAATAAAACATGCCATTTGCTACCCCCCTGCGCGGATGGGGAGTCATTGCCAGCACCCATGCCTGCAATGCAGGGAGCAAAGAACCGTAACCGGCTCCAAACAATGTTCCCGCCAAAACAATCCCGACCCAATTGGTTGAAAACGATAGGATCCACATGGAAACGAAGGTTAAGAGTGAACAAAAAGCAACCAATTGAATGGGGCCTTTCCTGTCAAACCATCTTCCTGTTATCGGACGGACCAACGTGGCTGTCAAAGCATTCAGCAGATAAAATAAAAAGATTTCGCCAATGCCCCTTTCCTCAGCAAAAATAACGATAAAAGTAACAATCGTTCCGTATCCAAACGTTGCCAGGAAAGTAATGACGGCCGGTGTAAGGCCGGATTTTTCAACAAGAGAATCAAAAACGGAAAATTGGAGAGTTTTTCTATCCGCAGCCAGGATGTTGACAGGTGTATGATAATGAATCAAGGCCAGCAGAATAAAGGCAATGCACCCCAATAAGGCAGAAATGATAATTAATACTGTAAAAGGGAAGTTTTGATATACATAGATTCCCAGACTGGGCGCGATAATCATGCCGACCGTAATGGAGAGGCCATAATAACCCATCCCTTCCCCGAGCCTTTCATTTGGAACAAGGTCAACGGCAGCTGTTCCGTTAACTGTTGACGACCAGCCCCACATCAATCCGTGCAGCATCCGGAACATCAACAAAATCGTGACGATTTGGGTCAACGGGTATAAAATGGTAACGGCCAATAATCCGCCTGTCCCAATTAATACGAGCGGTTTCCGCGGACTGAATTCAAGCATATATCCGATTAACGGCCTTGTTAAAACCGCACCAACCGAAAACACTAAAGTAATCAGCCCGATTTCAAACCCCGAAGCGCCCAATGACTTAATATAGGGCGGCAATGTCGGAATAAGCATTTGAAAGCTCATGAATAAAAATAAGCTGGCAATAACGAGCATTGTAAAAGATTTCGTCCATAATGGTTTTTGTTTCCCGTCTTTCTTGTTCTGCATTTTGCGTTCACCTTTCATCGCGACAATTCATAAAACGCCTAATTTAACCATATATGGAACAAAATCATAATACAAGCAAATCATTTCGATTTTCGAAACTTTTTTGTTGATAAAAAATCCGGAATCTGTTGATTCCAGGTTTAAAAAGAATATACTCCATTGATGCATTTTAATAATTTTTCGGCGGTTCCTTTCGGATTGGCTGCCCTCGTTAATGCCGATACGATGGCCGCGCCTGCGGCGCCACTGTCTTTCAGGGAGCCGATGTTTATTTCATTTATTCCCCCAATGGCCACTACCGGAATAGATACTGCTGAAACGATGTGCTGTAGGACGCCAGTTGGAAGCAGCTTTGCATCCGCTTTTGTCGAAGTTGGAAAAACCGAACCTACCCCGATATAATCGGCGCCTTCTTCTTCTGCAGCAATGGCCTCTTCCACGGTTCGTGCAGACACCCCGACGATCATCGATTCGGGAATGACTTTTTTTACCGCTGGAAGCGGCAAATCCGATTGTCCGACATGGACGCCAGCTGCGCCGACCGCCAGCGCCACATCAACCCGGTCATTAATGATCAAGGGGACTGAAAGGGAATCAAGCAGTTTTTTTACTTTCAGCGCCCTGTCATAAAAATCTTTGGCTTCAGTCTTTTTTTCTCTTAACTGGACGACTGTAACACCCCCGGCAACCGATTCTCCAACGACTTGCAAAAGTTTGTTCAAAGGCAGCCCTTCTTCAGTTACTAAATAAAGCCGGTAATTCATTTTGTTCTTTTTCAATCACTTTGGCTCCTTTCTGCCAGTGATGGCCGCTCATGAGAGAAATGGAATCGAATAATTTGACTTTATAAGTTCCAAGACCCTCGCGTTCATTTAATAAGGAAGCAGCCTCTTCTCCAGCCAATCCCATAACGGATACTCCGGCAACAGCCGCATGAAGCATTTGGTTCGTTGCGCCGGCAAAACAGCCGATTAAAGCAGTTGTCATGCAGCCGGTTCCTGAAACGCTGGATAAAAGCGGATGGCCATTTTGAATGATCATCATGGTTTTCCCGTCGCTGACCACATCCTCTTTGCCGGTGACTGCAGCAATGCACCGGTATTTGCGGGCAACCTTTACGGCAATATGTTCAGGTGTTTGATCCACTTTCCCTGCATCTACACCTTTTGTTGACCATATGCCTCCGGCTAAACAATTCATCTCGCTCACATTTCCGCTTATCACAGAAACCTTCACCTTTTCAAGTAATTCAAATGCACATTCTGAACGAAAGTCTGTTGAACCGACCCCGACCGGATCAAGTAAAACAGGAATGCCTGTTTCGTTGGCAGCTTTTCCGGCCAGTTTCATCGCTTTAAAGGTGTCCGATTCCAACGTACCGATGTTTATCACAAGTGTATTGGCCATTTTGGCCATGCTGGCCGCTTCCAAAGGACTGGAAGCCATGACGGGTGATCCCCCTATGGCAAGTGTTACGTTTGCACAATCATTGATCGTCACTTGATTTGTTATTTGGTGGATAAGCGGCTGCTTGCTTCTGACCCGTTCAAATAGTTGTCCTATCTTTGCCAGCATGTCTGTCACCCGCTCCCTTGTATAAATCAAAAAAATGATGGGCCGGCCCGTGTCCGTTGCCGATCTCAAGACTATTGGCAATCGCCTCCGTAATATATATTTTTGCCTCATCGATCGCTGTTTGCATTTCCTTTCCTTTAGCCAGGTTGGCGGCAATCGCTGAAGACAATGTACAGCCGGTCCCATGGACATTTTTTGTTTCGACTCTTTGCCCTTTAAATAATTGGAAGGATTCCCCATCATAAAATAAATCATTAGGATCCCCGTCGAGATGGCCTCCTTTAATCAAAACGGCTTTGGGTCCCAGTTTTCGAATGATCCGGCATGCTTCATACATGTCGGGCTCATTATTTATTTTCATATTGGCCAAAACTTGCGCTTCCGGAATATTCGGTGTAACGAGCGAAGCCAGCGGGAAGAGGTCAGTTTTCAATGCATGGATTGCTGTTTCTTCCAGCAAACGATGTCCACCTTTTGAAACCATCACGGGATCAAGCACAATATGGTCAGCTCCGTATTTTTCAAGTTCTTCTGCCACAGATTGTATAATAGCAGGGGATGCAAGCATGCCAATTTTTACGGCATCCACCCCGATGTCTTCAAACACTGCAGCGATTTGATCTTTGACGATATCCACATCGATAAGTTGGACTGACCTTACTTCCAATGTATTTTGAGCAGTAATCGCTGTAATGGCGGACATCCCAAATACACCAAGGGCGGAGAATGTTTTTAAATCCGCTTGAATGCCCGCCCCTCCGCCGGAATCAGATCCGGCGATTGTAAGAGCTGTTTTCATAAAGCAAACCTCCAAAAGCTGAATTTTTCTTTAACATTTTTAATAATACAAATCCCAGGGCGGCACCGGTAAAAGAACTGGCAGCAAAAGCCGGTACCAAACCGAAGACTGCTGCTTCCCGCCCGAAGAGCAATGCGGCGATCGGGTAAGCGGCAACTGCCCCGATGATTCCGGATCCAATCACTTCACCGATTAAAGCAAACCCCATCCTTTTCGTTTTGACATATAACAAGCCAGCCAGGAGTGCTCCGATCATGCTTCCCGGGTAGGCGAACAACGAACCGGTCCCCGCAAGATTACGGATTGTGGAAACAATCATTGCCTGTGCGAGGGAATAGGCGGGTCCAAACAGTACGGATATCACAATATTGGCAAAATGCTGGATGGGGAAAATTTTGGCAAAACCGACCGGAATAAAAATAACATGGCTCGTGATCGTCGTAAAAGCGGCAATCATCGACGTGATCGTGATTTTTTTCATTTTCATGGTTTTCCTTCGGCTGTCCAAAGGTTTACAACTCCCAATCCAATTGCTGATAGTTCATATCCCAGAATAAATACTCATATTTAGATGTAATCAGGAAGTGATTTTCCAATTCAGCCAATTCTCTTTCCGGTTTTCCATCCGCCAACTGATTCATCAAGTCGATCAGCCAGTCTCCGAGTGATGCAAATTGCTCAGATGAATATGTTTCTATCCATTTACGATACCGGTTGGATTGTAAAAGATTCCCATATTGTTCTTTCAATCTTTGTCCTGTTTCAGCGTAATGCCAGGCACAAGGAAGCAGGCTTGCCACTAGTTCCGCCAATGTTCCATTATGGGCCACATGAAGCATATAGCGGGTATATGCAAGATTGACAGGCGTCGGCTTTGTGTTTTCAAGTTCGTTATTGGAAATGCCAAATTCCGCCGCGAATTGGCGATGCAAATTCATTTCAAAATGAAGGTGTTCATGAAGCAAGTGGGAAAATTTTGTCATGATTTCAAGACTGGGAGCTTTTTGTACGCCAATGGCAAACAGTTTCACATAGTCAATTAAATAAACATAGTCCTGTTTCATATAATAAGCAAAAATCTCCTGATCCAGCGTTCCTTTACCGACACCTTGGACAAACGGATGGTTGTAGCTCTTCTCCCAAATTTCCTTTGCGCTTCGGTACAGCCTGTCCGTAAAAAGCATTTTTTCAACTTCCATTGATTCCACTCCTTTAATTTGTGTGTACCCATTACATGAACTTCTTTGCTTTGAAAAAACAAAAAACCGCTCCCAAAAAAGGAAGCGGCTTATCATCATAAAGCACATCATGATGACGCAGCCTGCTTCCCTACGCTGGCATAAACCAGATCAGGTTCAAAGGGTCTCAATCACAGATTTCTCTCAGCCATACAGCTCCCCTAGCAGACAAAATTCTCTTTTCAAAGAAAGTATTCAATTTTAAAGTACATGTACTGTCATCATATCATGATCATCCTAAATTGCAAGTTTACTGGATAAACAAACTCATTACATACACCATCAAAGGGATGGTGACAAGCCCGAGCAGCGTGGAAAAAATGGTCGTCAATGCCCCCATCTGTTCATCTGCAGAGTATTTGGCAAAAAGAATGGATGCCAGTGTAATCGTCGGCATCATCGATTGAATAAGGACTGTTTGAATGACAACAGTATTTAAACTGAAAAAGTGAATCATAAAAATGGATGCCACTGGCAAAATGATCAGCTTTACAGCAATTGGCACCCAAATATGGCTTACGGAACGCCGGACCTGGCCCCTTTGCAATGTCATGATCATCATGCCAATGTAGAACATGGCTAGCGGTGCAGCCAAAACAGCCAATCTGTCTGTCAAATCAATGATGATTCCCGGGGGCTTCAACTGGAAATACGCAGCAAATAAACCGACGATGATGGCAGTTGTCGGTATATTCACCATGGACTTTAACGTCTGCAAGGCAAAACTTCTATTTTTCTGCAGCATGATCACACCAACGGTCCAAATCGTAACATCGACCCCGGCATCAAAAATGGCTGCAAATAATGCGCCCTTCGGGCCCAGCAGGGCTGCACAAAGCGGAATACCGATAAACCCGGTGTTTCCCAGTCCTGAAAGGATGGCAATTTCTCTTAACTTATTTGAATCCCTGTGAAATAACCAGGCAAATAAAAAGCCGATGCCGATTCCAACAAGATTAATAATGATCGAAAGTCCAAAAACAAGGGCAATCATCTTGAACATGTTGTCATCCATTTCAACGTGAAAAATACTCGATAAAATAATGCAAGGCATTGCAACATTTACAATGATTTGTATAAAAACCCTTCTGGTCTCATCACTCAATGGGTTTGTTTTGGCAAGCAGCGCGCCAATCATGATCATAAAGGTTATGATCATAATAGATTGCAAAACGACTGTAAATTCCATATTTCTCCTACTTTCCGTCCAAAAACTGACATTTTAAAAAGAAAAAGCGAAGAAATGAATTCGGGACGCATCCCTTCCTCATTCCTTCACTCGTCCATTATACAGAAGAAAACGGCTAATACAACCATTAAATTTTCATATAACAATATGGATTTTTTGTGTAACTAGTTTTCCCGCTGGCCTGATCAAATGATTGACTTTCCACAATTCCGGACGTGCCTTGATTCACTCCATGTTTCCTTTCTTATGTGAAGCTTCACATAATAAGGGTTATGTATAGTAAATAGTTATGTAAATTAACTGTGTCTATTCTTAAATTGC
>NZ_JBFEGN010000068.1:0-22143 GCF_047228825.1 Siminovitchia jepli | reverse complement strand
TTAAAAAAGGAAACAAAGATAAATGGATTCGCTCCAAACGTTATTGGAAGACGCTATATGAGTTAAAGGAGATTTGCAGAACCGGTGTCCGTGTGACCAATATCTCCCCTGGCATGGTAGACACTTCATTGAGCGGAAGCAGGTCCGACCGTAAAAAACTGGAGGCCGAGGATATCGCAAAAGCTGTGTTATATGCGGTTACCCAGCCTGTTTATGTAAATGTGAACGAGATTACCATAAGGCCGGTTTGATTGAAAACCCCCCTGCACTCAGTAGGGGGGAGTCAGTCTTTGTTTATTTCTTTTAGCCTTTGATCGATGTTGGAGATCACAAAATGACATTCTTCAATCTCAAAATCATTTCGCGCTTTTACAAAATAGTGAAGACATTTTACTGCATGCTTCCGCCATTCTTTTAATTCATCGACTGTACATTCATGGATTTGTTTTTTTACTAGTTTCCGGTCAATTTTTTATCACACTCCTGAACAAGCCTGCGCTATATTTCTTCCATTCCTGAGTCTGAGGACCTGGGGATCACGCTATGAAAGGGGCTAAACGGCCAGCATTATGGGGAGGATTGCCGAATTAAACAAGAGAGCAACTACTAGTATGCAGCAGTACTCTCCCGCCGATCCTACCGCACTTCCCTCACCGCTTTAACAAATTCCTTCATCGCCGGTTTATCGGATGTTTTCAACCAATGGGATAGCTGTTCATCTTTATTTTGAAAGTAAAGGTCAAGCACATTTTTTAATTCCTGTCGATAATGGGGATCTGTTTCACTTTCCTCTTGAAGTGCTTGAACCATGTAAAACCAATCCCTATTTTCGTCGGCAAAAGGCCTTTCCGGATATTCCTTGGCAATGTGTAGGACATGATCGAACGTCTTTCCGCCATATAGTTCGACTGCCAGCCAGCTTCCGACAAAGCCATGGCTTTTATCCAGCTCCATGACTTGATGAAAACGTTCGCTCGCTTCATTTATCTTCCCTTGTTTCATGAGCGCGCTCGCATAAATGCCTTGATCGTAGCCCTCAAGATGGCCATCAACCGCTGCTGCATACCGGTCAAACCAATTGTGGAAGGCATCCCATTGCCGTTTTTCATAATAATATATCACAAGCCTGAAGATTGCGTCCGGGGCATTCGTCTTTTCCGAATAGGCTTCTAAATAGGGAATGCCTTTTGCAGACTCGGGTAAATGCTCGTCAGACTGGGCATTTATCAGCCGGACAATCATACGCAAACTGTGGATGTCGTTCGGATTTTTTTCATAATTGGATTTATAGGCTGCCAATGCTTTATTCAATTTTTTATCAAGCAATAAATGGTCGGCTTTTGTCATGTTCCGTTTCTTTACATAAAAGAAAGGCAAGCTCCCGATCGTATCTTCATCCAGCCGATAACCGTTGCTGCGTGTAATCAGCTCTCCATCAGCACGGTAGGCCTCAACAGACCATGAAAACCGGTTATTCGTATTTGTAAATGCCAATAGTGACTTCGGGCTTACTGTAGACGGATCATCACCAGGGAATATTACACCAAGCGGATGATTATATACCTCTTCTACCGGTACATTGATTTGATTGTCTGTAATATACGATTTAAACACAGTACTGACGGAGCCTGAATCCATATCTGCTCCCAAGCTTAACTGGTAATAGTCTGCGCCTTCCACCTTCTCCCAGGCAAAATGAATATATGGATCTGTTACTTTTTGCTGGTTGACCGGGGATTTAATCTCAATGAGTTTTTGCAAGGTAATATTATATGTTGTGGTTTTCTTTTTACCGACATCAATCCATTCATCCATATCAACAGGCCATGTCCAGCCATCGATTTGATCAAAGTCTAATCCCAGGGTGACTTGATAGCTTCCTGGCAATACCCCTTGAAATTCGAAATAACCATCCGCATCCGTTATTTGCTGATACCGTTCATCTCCCGAGATGCTGCGGCTTGCGTCTTCATTGGCCCGTAAAAAGACGCCTGCATTGGCAACAGGTGCACCATTGCTGTATACAATCCTTCCTTTGACCGTATTCTTCATATTCCCTTGTTTCGATACTGCATTTTTTATATGTTTTTTCATGGATAAAAGTTGTTCATATACGACAGGCACACCATCTGATTCCTCTTCTTTCTGCTTTGCTTCGTATTGTGTTAACGCGTTTGTGACTTCCTTGAGAGCATCCTGCACATCACCTTGGTGAACTTTGTATTCGGCTTTCATGAGGGAAATGGCAGCTTGTAAATCATCATTTTCCGGGTCGCTGTTTTGGCTCATATCTTGTAAAAGCTGTTCTGCAGCGGAATAATTGGCCGCTTTTATAGCCATTCGCACTTGTTGAGATTGAAGTTCCTGCGCAACCCATGGATTGTCACTCCCGGCTGTTCGTTTTATGGCTTGCTGGAGAATATCCCGCGCCTTGCCATTATGGCCAATGCTTTCATAATAGGCAGCAAGCAGTGTTGCAGCGGAAGCGAAATCATCATCTATCGGGCCTTTCTTCACATACATGTTCAGATAAGGAAGCTTTTCCTCCCAAGTAAATATTCCTGGCCGGTGGCTGAATTCGGAAAACAACGGTCCAATATATACATCAAAGCGGCTGCCCGCTGGATATGCAAGCATAAAGTCCCGAATAATCGTCCATTTTTGCGAATCGGAAATGGTTCGGCTTTCAAGTGATCGCAACAGCTTTTCTTTCGCTGCCGGGTGGCCGTACTCCGCTTGTTTTTTCGCTATATATAAATGGGTTTGCGGCCCGATGACAAACGTGATCAATGGAATAAACAGCAATATACCGATCAAAATAAGGACAGCATGTTTCACTTTCATTTTAATTTTCATACCGGGCCACCATCTTTTCCAGGTCATCTTTCCAATACACATATCCATCTATCTTAACGAGTTCGCCCGTTTTCCTTGCCGTGGAATCGGAAATACTGCCGTTTCCGGCGATGTATTTCATTCCGAGTGATAAACATATCACCATACAAATCGCAGCTATTGGGAGTAAGGGGAGCTCGATTTCTTTATTCCAAATCAACATGGCTTTTTGCTTCCAAGTTATTGACTGGAGACGGTCAACGACATCCTGCTGGTTGGAAAACGTGAGATGCTTCAGTTCATTATCGAGCTGTTTTTTTAATGTTAGCCGCTGTTTGTTCATTCGGAACATCCCCTTTCATCAATATCTCTTTCAATAACATCCGGCCGCGTTTCAGTCTTGATTTCACCGTATTTTCATTCGTTTTCGTCTGCACTGCAATTTCCGGAATTTTCATTTCATTGAAATAATACAACGTAATCATTTCGCGATATTTATAGTCCAATTGTTGAATGGCTTTGCTTACATTTTGATTCCGGGCGATTTCAAATAATAATTCTTCGGGGCCCTGAACGGTTTCGTTATCTGTGATTCGTTCCACAACATCAAAATGAAGAAAAATATGTTTCCAATGCCATTTTCGCATCCGGGAACGGCATTCATTAATGATAATGGTGGTAAGCCAGCTCTTTAGTTTTTCGGGGTTCTCCAACTGATGAATTTTATCAAAAGCAGTAATAAAAGTATCTTGAACCGCTTCTTCAGCCGTTTGATGATCTTTTATCAACAAATAAGCGGTTCGTAATAAGTAGTCCCCATATTGATGCATGACTTCCACTAATGCGTGTTCATCTTTTTCTTTTAATCGATCGACAAAATCCAATCGGCCGGCCCCCTTTCTAAGTGGCTATAATACTTAGATGCCGCTGGCCGCGAAATAGTTGCAAAAAAAACGAGTTTATTTTTAGCTAATGAGGCAGAAACTAGTTTAGCCGTGACTTTATTTTAGTTTATACTCAAGGTTTTGTGGACTTTCTAAACTTGAAATTTAGGATCAGATATAAGTGCCATAAAAAAGCAGCTTTCTTCTCAAAAGAAAGCTGCTTTATAAGTACAGATCATGATCATCAACCAGTGTTTCCCGATAATAAAGGTCCCCGATTATGATAATAAACGAAAAATATACATATCTTTTAAAAAAAGACAGGGACCACGCCCCTGCCGATTATTTGTTCTCCATTTCAAACACTTGTTGCACGTCCTTGTCACCGCGGCCGGAAAGATTCACGATGATCACATCGTCTTTATCCAACGTTGGAGCAAGTTTCATCGTATAGGCAATTGCGTGTGCGCTTTCCAGTGCAGGGATGATGCCTTCTATCTTTGATAACAATTTAAAGGCATCAAGCACTTCTTCATTCGATACAGTGTAATACTCGGCTCTGCCGGATTCCTTCAGGTGGCTGTGCTCGGGCCCGATTCCGGGATAATCCAAGCCGGCAGCGATGGAGTAGGTTGGCTGCGGGTTTCCTTTTTCGTCAATGAGTACCAAACATTTGAATCCGTGCAGCTCGGCAGGTACACCTTTCGTCAAGGAAGGAGCCTGATCAGGTTCGACGCCGATGAGGCGCACATCCTTATCGTCTATATAATGGGCAAATGCGCCGATCGCGTTGCTTCCTCCGCCTGTACAGGCGACAACGGCTGTTGGCAGTTTTCCTTCTTTTTCAAGAATTTGTTTTTTAGACTCTTCACTGATAATGGCTTGAAAATGTTTCACGATCGTTGGATAAGGATGCGGACCGACTGCTGACCCAAGTAAATAGAAGGTATGGTCATGGTTTTGGATCAAATCGTTTAGTGCTTCGTCAACAGCATCTTTTAAACGTCCCTGGCCTTTTTCAACAGGGACAACCTTTGCACCCAATAGCTCCATTCTAAACACATTCAGTGCCTGTCTTTGCGTATCCTCGGCCCCCATATAAATGACACATTCCATTCCGAACATCGCACAGGCAGTAGCGGTGGCCACTCCATGCTGCCCCGCGCCGGTCTCAGCGATAATCCGCTTGACGCCCATTCGTTTGGCCAATAAAATTTGCCCGATGGCATTATTTATTTTATGGGCTCCAGTATGGTTTAAATCTTCCCGTTTCAGATAAATTTTTGCCCCGCCGAGTTCGTCCGTCAGCCTTTCGGCAAAGGTGAGGGGATTTTCTCTGCCAACATATTCTTTTAAATAATACGCAAATTCTTGATTAAACGCTTCATCATTTTTATATTTCTCGAATTGCTCTTCCAAATTGTCCAGTACGTTCTGTAAATCTGGAGGAACAAAACTGCCGCCAAACTGGCCGAAATAACCTTTTTGCTTCACTGTGCTCATCTCGTCTCAACTCTCCTCTAAAAAATATATACTTTATATAAATAGTAACAGGTAGGGTCATCGTTGTACATACTTAACGATTTCATGTTGATTGGAAAAATCACCTTTATCAGAAGAAGGCCATAAACGTATGATCGCTTGCTCTTAAAAACAAAAACCTGACCAGGACAAATGTTTGTCAGTTTTTTGTTTTCTCCAAAAGCTCATATAGATCGCTCAATTGCCGAATTTCAAAGGAAGGTACAACCTCATTTCGTGCTTTTTGCTCCCGGTTGATCCACACGGATTTGATTCCTGCGCGGTTTGCCCCTAAAATATCAGTATTTAAGTTATCGCCCACCATGATGACCTCATCTTTTTGCAAAGACACGAGTGAAAGGGCATGTTCAAAGATTCCTTTATCGGGTTTTCCTTTTCCGTAACCGCCCGAGATGACAATATGATCAAAGTATGGGACGAGTTCCGGGGTGATGGCCAGTTTTGTATTTTGCAAGTCTGGCGAACCATTTGTAATCAGGACCAACCGATAGTTTTCTTTTAATGTATCCAATACTTGAAATGTATCATCATACACAAACGGGGCTTTGCGGCGGTTCTTTGGAAAAAGCTCTCCCAATTCGAGCCCTAAAGCCGGATCATCTATGCCTAATTGTTTTAAGCCCAAAGTCCAGGCATCTTTGCGGTATTGCGGAACGATGGTGCTTAATTTTTGGAAATCCTCTGTTCCATCGCGGAATTCTCCCCACAACCCTTCAAAGGGATTGATGCCGATCATTTGGGTAAATGGAAAGGTTTCATAGGAAGAGTAAAGCTTTCTCGCATTTTCGCGAACGGCTTCTTCCAGTTGATTTGGGTCCAACCCGCAACGTTCTTCGGCCACTTTACATGTAGCAGCAAAAGCCTCTTTTACACTTCTTTGATCCCATAACAGGGTATCATCCAAATCGAAAAAAATTGCTTTGATCATGATTTTCCTCACTTTAAATTATATATGAATCTATCTATTCACCATTTTACCCATAGATCACGTAAAAGTCATTTTGAAAACCGGGAATTCTGATATTTATATCGCTAATGTAAAGCAGACCGTGAAAAAACTTGCCGTGAATTCATTTTTTCCGATCGGGAAAAATAGAATGAGCCGATTGTACAATGGAGATGGCAAATGTACGCAAGGTATCCTTGTTTTGGATATCTTTCGTCATCGCGAGTGCTTTTTGTGCCATAAGAGAGGTGAATGCATGGGTTCATTTTGTCCGGAGGTTTGGCCCGAGGATCTGCCGCCGGAATTTCAAAAGAATTGCCAGGACTGCGGATTGTATCAACACGGATCGCGTCTGGTATGGGGCGAAGGAAATCCAAAAGCGCCGATCATGATCATCCTGGATAATCCAGGCGCCCGCGAAAACCGCGAAGGAAATCCGATCGTTTGCGGAACGAGGCAAACGTTGCAGAAAGCAGCCCATGAAGCCGGTTTGGATAAAGATGAGTTATATGTTACCTATATTTTAAAAAGAAAACCCGTACGTGCTTATGACAAGGAACGGGTGCGAGCAATCTGCATCCGCCATTTGGAAGATCAGCTGCGTGATGGCAAGCCTGATCTCATTGTTTGTTTGGGGAATGTGGCCGTACAGTCTTTCTTTCGGAATCAGGAGTTCGATGTGAAAAGCATGCGGGGCAGGTGGCATCATGTAAACGGATATCAAACAACCGTTGCTTATCACCCGCTTGCTGCCAGACGCCGTCCCAACTTATACCCCTTGCTTGTGGAAGACCTGAAGTTTGTAAAAGCCGGTTATGATAATGTTACCTAAAGCCCTCTTAAATGATGATGCAGAGTCATGGGAAACAGAAAACCCCTTTCTCAAGCAATCCGCTTGAAGAAGGGGTTTTTTTACAATTCCCAATAACGCCGGAGCAAATAGGAGATCCATTTACAATGAGGATGATTCCGAATATTTTCCAGTAAACCTTTTACGATCGCAAGGCTGGTGAAAGCTGGCTCCAATAACTGTTGCCTTAACAGGACGAGTGATTCCTTTTCAATTGATTCTTCCATCTCTTCCATTTTTTCGTCAATTATTTCAAGGATTTGTTCCTTCGTTGCTTCTTTATTGATCGGGTATTTAAACATCTGGGCCAGCCCTTGTGAAATAAAGGGAATAGTCGTGTACCTTGCCAGTATATTTGTTTTTTCTACAAGTGACTGGGCCAGTAATTTTAAATCCACCGGCGCCTCACAGAATAAAAGGAACCGTAAATAAGTATCCAAGAACCCTTTGATGCAATACATTAAATCATATTTAGACTTTTCGATTTCTCCGCCATATACCCGTTCCACTATGGTTAAAATCGTTTGCTCCAGCGATTTATCAAAGGAATACATTTTTTCCATAAACTTTTCATTCATTGTCTGCATCTGTTCCTTGAGGAAGATGTTGGCGAAGTCCGTATGTCTTTGAAAAGAATCAAACAGTGTCTGATAAAATTCATATAAAAGCGTTTTATTTTCCGTGTTTTTGACCAAGTAGTCAATGTCGGATAAAAATTGCATCATAAATTGATCAATCAACGCCAATATCAGTTCGTTCTTAGACTTGAAGGACAGATAAAATGCCCCTTTTGAAATACCGCAATGTTCTGTAATTTGCTGAACGGATGTAGCCTCAAATCCCTGCTTTGCAAAAAGCTCCAGCGCCTTGTCCATAATCAATTGTTTTTTTATCATTGGAATTGATCTCTCCCGAGGTATTCATTGACAAATGACCAACCAGTCATTATTATAGATAACTGTAATGAAAAAGTCAATTTAAGGGCAGGTGTAATAGTGAAGGGATTAGTCAATTTTGTCTTAAAGAATAAACTTGCGGTATGGCTGCTTACAATTATTATTACAGTATCCGGTATTTATTCTGGGACACGAATGAAAACGGAGATGATCCCGGATATTTCCATTCCTTTCATAATGGTAACGGATGTATATCCTGGAGCAACCCCTGAACAGGTCATGGAAGATGTCTCCATGCCAATAGAAAAAGCAGTAGAGGGACTTGACCATGTAAAAGCTGTTTATTCCAATTCTTATTCCAACATGGCGAGTATTCAAGTAGAGTACGAATATGGAATCGATATGGACGAGGCAAAACGGGAATTAAAATCCGCGTTGGATAACGTGGAACTGCCGGAAGAGGCAGAGGAGCCGACAACGTCCGCCATCAGCATGAACATGATGCCGGTTGTTGCCCTCAGTGTCAGCAGTTCAAAAGAGGATATTGTTGAATTAACGTCAACCGTAGAGGAAAGCTTGCTGCCGAAAATCGAAAAGCTCGATGGTGTGGCTTCAGCCACCATGACCGGCCAGCATATCGAAGAAGTGGACCTCACGTATGACAAAGCGAAAATGGATCAATTGGATTTGACGGAAGATAAAGTTAAAGAAATAATTCAAGCCAGCAACATGGATGTTTCGCTGGGGCTTTATGAGTTTAAAGAAGGCGAGCAGGCTGTATCGATTGATGGGAAATTCATGACTGTTGATGAATTAAAGGATATGTTGATTCCTGTCACACCGTCTGCTGCGAACCCATCTCCTTTTGTGAAGCTTGGCGACATTGCAAAAGTCAAGACAGTAGGAAAAGTTGAGTCTGTTTCCCGTACAAACGGAAAAGATGCCATTGCGATTCAAATTGTCAAAGATCAGCAGGCAAACACAGTCGATGTTGTGAATAAGGTGAAGAAGCTGATCAAAGAGGAAAAGGCGAAATATGACGGCCTTTCCATTGATGTGACGCTTGACCAGGGAAAACCGATTGAAGAATCCGTTGCAACGATGGTTGAAAAAGCATTATTTGGCGGATTGATTGCTGTATTGATCATCCTGCTTTTCCTTCGGGATTTCAAATCAACGCTCATTTCCATCATATCGATCCCGGTGTCCATATTTATGGCATTACTGCTGTTGAATTGGATGGATATCACGTTAAATATTATGACGCTAGGGGCCGTTACAGTTGCGATCGGCCGGGTCATCGACGACTCGATTGTCGTTGTGGAAAATATATACCGGCGTTTGCATTTAAAAGAAGAAAAATTAACAGGCCGAGCTCTTATACGTGAAGCGACCATTGAAATGTTTAAACCAATTATGTCATCAACATTAGTAACGGTTGCTGTATTTGCACCGATGATTTTTGTCGGCGGAATGGTCGGTGAATTGTTCATGCCATTCGCCTTAACGATGGCGTTTGCGCTTGGCGCTTCGTTGCTAGTGGCGATTACGATCGTTCCAGCCCTCTCGCATTTCTTGTTTAAAAAGAAATTATACGGTGAGAAAACGGAAAAGAGCCATAAAGGGCCGGGCAAATTGGCAAACGGGTATAAAAGCTTCCTTAACAAGGTGCTAAACCACAAAATTATTGCATCAGTGGTTGCATTCGCTTTATTAGCAGGCAGTTTGGCGTTAACGCCGCTCATCGGCTTCAGCTTTTTGGGCAGTGATGAAGAGAAAGTGATGTACTTAACGTACACGCCAAAAGCAGGGGAATTGCGCAAAGACACTTTGGAAAATGTGAAAGTCGTTGAAGATAAAATGCTGAAACGTAATGATATTGATATTGTTCAAGTGTCTGTCACGGAAGCGGGGGACCCTTCCGCAGCGATGATGGGCGGCGGCTCAGGCGGTGCCTTAATGTACCTGATTTTTGACCCGGACATGGAAAACTTCCCGGAAGTAAAGGAGAAAATAGAAAAATATGTAACCGAGCTTGATCAGTCAGGGGAATGGAAAAGCCAGGACTTTTCTTCGATGTCAGGCGCTACCAATGAAGTGAGTTACACCCTTTACAGCGAAAATTTAGATAAACTGAATGAATCGGTTAAACAGGTAGAAGACATCATGAAGAAAAATGATGGATTAAAAGATGTTTCGTCCAGTGCCGAGGAAGCTTATGTTGAATATACATTCCGAGTTGAACAGGCTGAATTGCTGAAATATGGATTGACAACGGGCCAGCTCGTGATGATGCTAAATCCGGAAAAAACAAAAGATGTATTAACGACGGTGGAAAAAGACGGGAACTCTTTAGATGTCATTGTTCAACAAGAACAAACGGCCCAACCGGAATCGATCGATGAACTTTTGGATAAACAAGTGCCTACAGCGCAAGGAAGCACTTTGCCCCTTTCAAAACTTGTCAAAGTAAAGAAAGGCTCTACGTTCAATACACTTGCACGCAGTAAAGGTGAATATTATGCAACGGTTTCGGGGACGGTGAAAGGTGAAGATATTTCAAAAGTAACTTCCCAGATTGGTAAAGAAGTAGATAATCTGGATTTGCCTAAAGGTGTGACAGTCGATGTTGCCGGTGTACAGGCAGATATGGAGGAAACATTTACACAACTTGGCGTGGCCATGCTAGCAGCAATTGCCATTGTGTATTTTATCCTTGTTGTGACCTTCCATGAAGGTGTTGCCCCGTTTGCGATCTTGTTCTCATTGCCGTTTACCGTTATCGGGTCATTTGTCGGCTTATTCATTGCCGGTGAAACGATTTCGGTCTCCGTTATGATGGGGTTATTGATGCTGATCGGTATTGTTGTGACGAACGCCATCGTTCTGGTGGACCGGGTCATTCGGATGGAACGGGCTGGATTGACGATGCGCCAGGGGATCTTGGAAGCTGGGGCTACGCGCCTGCGACCAATCCTCATGACCGCAATCGCTACAATTGGTGCATTAATCCCATTGGCGCTGGGAAATGGCGGCGGGGGGTTAATCTCCAGAGACCTTGCCATTACCGTCATCGGCGGTTTAGCAAGTTCTACAATGCTGACTTTGATTGTTGTCCCAATCGTGTATGAAGTCTTATCCAAGCTATTCAAGAAAAATCGCAGAGAAATAGAAGAAAATTAATGAAAAGGGCCTTGCAAGATTGAAGATCTTGCAGGGCTTTTTAGATCAAAAGTATAAACTGGCAGGTTCGCCAATTTAATCAAATCCAATCTCCTACCTCTTACTAAGGGGGTGCGGCAATTTGGAGCTTCCATTACAAAACATGCCCTGAAAGGGTATAATACATAAACAAAAGCAAACATTATTAAAATAATTTAGGGGACATGAACCCAAATCACTTTCGTAAACCAAAGGAGATACAATGAGTAAAAATATCCAAGCAGGATGGAACTTTGACAATAGCTATGCCCAGTTGCCGAAAATGTTTTTTACCAGCCTGAATCCAACACCGGTACACGCGCCAAAATTAGTTATGTTAAATGAAAAGTTGGCTGCGTTTTTGGGATTGAACCCAGAGGCGCTACAAAGTAACGAGGGAGCGGCGGTGTTTGCCGGTAACAGCATACCGGAAGGGGCTGAGCCTCTTTCCCAAGCATACGCGGGACATCAATTTGGCCATTTTACCATGTTGGGAGACGGGCGGGCAGTACTATTGGGCGAGCAGATCACGCCTCAAGGAGAAAGGTTTGATATTCAACTGAAAGGTTCCGGCAGAACCCCTTACTCCCGGGGCGGAGACGGCCGTGCTGCGCTGGGGCCGATGCTGCGCGAATATATTATTAGCGAAGCGATGCATGCGCTTGGCATTCCCACGACCCGGAGTCTGGCAGTTGTCACAACGGGTGAACTTATCTTGCGCGAAACAAAGCTGCCCGGAGCGATTTTGACACGTGTCGCGGCCAGCCATCTGCGGGTCGGTACTTTTGAATATGTTGTAAGATGGGGCGGGGTTAAGAACCTTCAGATTTTGGCTGATTATGCCATTAGACGGCATTTTCCGGAGATTGCAGACGACGAAAACAAGTATCTTTCTTTGCTTGTGAAAGTAATCAATCGCCAAGCAGAGCTGATCGCCAAATGGCAGCTTGTCGGCTTTATTCACGGGGTCATGAATACCGATAATATGACGATCAGCGGAGAAACGATCGATTACGGTCCCTGCGCTTTTATGGATAAGTATGATCCGGATTCCGTATTTAGCTCCATTGACACACAAGGGCGGTACGCTTACAAAAACCAGCCCATTATTGGAGGGTGGAATCTTGCCCGGTTTGCTGAGACGTTGTTGCCGTTGCTGCATGAGGACGCAGAGCAGGCTGTGAAAATGGCTCAAGATAAGGTTTCACGTTTTACGGAGCTGTTTCATTCCCATTGGCTTGCAGGAATGAGAGCAAAAATCGGGCTATTTAATGAAGAAGACCAAGATGAGGAGCTGATCAATGAACTCCTCGATTTGATGAAGAAACATCGTGCGGATTATACCAATACTTTTCGAGCGTTGACGTTGAATCAAATGGATGGTATGGAACTTTTTAAAACGGAAGAATTTTCCCGATGGCAAAACCGGTGGCAGGAAAGACTTGAGCGCCAGCAGGAATCAACAGCCGTATCTAAAGAGCTAATGAGAAAAAGCAACCCTGCCGTCATTCCGAGGAATCACCGGGTAGAAGAGGCTTTGGAGGCAGCTGTTGAAAAAGAAGACTACAGCGTGACGGAGCGTCTGCTGACTGTCCTTTCCAACCCTTACGCCTATACAGAAGAACAAGCAGAATACTGCACGGTACCTGCGTCAACAACGCCTTATATCACGTATTGCGGCACTTGATCAAGAAATAGGGGGCCGCCACGAACTACCACTTGATGACGTAGTTAAAAAGGCCTCAGTAGCTTTTTGGCACTGGGGCCTTGAGTTTTATTTGATCAAAAGGTGTTGAACAGGCGAATGTTATTCTTTTTCAATTTTTTTCGGCTTGATGACCTTTAGTGGACGCATCATGTCATAATCTTCGTGCTCCAATATATGACAATGCCATACATAGTCACCAGAATATGGTTCAAACTTGGCAATAATACGTGTAATTTGCGACCCGTGGGCAGCAACCGTATCTTTCCACCCGAGCTCGTTCGGTTTAGGCGGGATGGCCGGGCCGGTAAACACAATGGCCCCGTCCTGGTTATAGCGGTCGAGATCAAACGGACGCCGGTCCAATACCTGGAATTGAATCAGATGAATGTGGATGGGATGGGTAAAATTCGTCACGTTAATCAAGGACCAAATCTCGGTTGACCCCAATTCCGGCATTTCCGTTACCGGATCATGCCACATTTTATTGTTGAGCAGAAGCAACGGGCGGCCAAGTTCATCGGTTGAACCAACCAGTTTAAGATTTCTTATTCGTTGAATCGGATTTTGTTTTAGTGAAGGAATATGCGATAGAATGGGGGGAATTCTGCTTTTATCTTTGCCTGAAAGTTGCAATTTGACTCTAAACTGCATGACATCATCTGTTTCATCTTTCGGATCGGCATTCGGCCCGAGGTCATTTTTTAGTGTGATCGTCTCTCCCCAATATTCCGAAAAGTCAATGATTACATCGCAGCGTTCACTAGGTTCCATCTCCAATCTATCCATTTTTACTGGTCTTTTTAACAAACCTCCATCAGAGCCAATTTGGTAAAATGGCTGGCCTGAATCAAGATACAATTGGTAGGCCCGAGTATTTGCCGCATTTAAAATCCGAAACCGGTATTTACGGGGCTCCACATTCATATATGGCCATAACTTTCCGTTTACTACATTCGTTTCTCCTAAAAAGAATGGCGTGACTGAGGGATTCGGCCAATTTTCAGCAGGATCATCCGGCTGTTGCGGATATAAAAGCGCACCGTCATCATGGAAAGATCTGTCCATAATGATGAGAGGGATTTCGTATTTTCCCGAAGGCAAGTTCAGTCGTTTTTCGTGTTCATCACGAATGATATACATGCCGGCAAGACCTGCATAAACGTTTAATCTTGTAATTCCCATTGCATGATCATGATACCATAAGGTCGTTCCACGCTGGTGATTGGGATATTCATAAATTTTCTTTTTAAAATGGGGACCTGTTTGTTTGAAATTTCTGGTAAACCAGGCTTCCGGGTGGCCATCACTTTCTGCTTTGCTTTCGCTCCCATGCAAATGTGTGACAGTCCGAACTTCCGGGAGCTTGCCAATTTCATGTATTGTCTTGTCAATGGGAAGGAAGTGTTTGTCTGGCAGTTTATTTATCCACTTTACCCGGATGGGTTCACCGCGGTTGACATCAATAATGGGGCCGGGAAACTGGCTGTTATATCCCCAAAGCCTCGTTGGCCTCAAGTCGCGATGCAGTTTCTGATGGAACTCTTCCATGCGGACCTCGTAATATGCGTCATCCTTCCCTTTTCGCAAAGGCTTCAGCGTTTCCGGAATGGGTAATGGGTCCACAAACTTTTTAAGCTCGATATTCAATTTTTAACCCCCAAACCTGTACAAATTATTATAGTAGATGATACATACGACAATTTGGTACGGGCGAATGATTTAGTTTTGGAATGATTTTGTATGTCAAAAACGAAAATGGCATCGTTGCGGTGTTGTGCAGTCAAGATAGCTAAATAGCATATATGTTTGTTATATTCGGTTCCGCCTCGCCCTGTTCAAGCGTTGTTTATTTTATTCATTTTGCTTATCAAAAGTGTATGGCCCGAAACGAATGATTTGGAAATGTATTTCGGGACATGATATATTTTGATTTCAAAGTATTTTGCAGCAAAATGAAGCAAAGGAGAATGTCAATGCAGAACTTAAGAGGGAAAAACGCTTTGATCACCGGAGCCGGCAGGGGTATTGGACGAGCGACAGCAATCGCTTTTGCAAAGGAAGGCATCCATGTAGGATTGATTGGCAGAACGTTTGAGAATCTTGAAAAAGTGGCCAAAGAACTCGAAGAATATGAAGTCAGGGTGACGGTGGCTGTCGCTGATGTATCGGAAAATGATTCTGTCATGGCAGCCGTTGAACATGTCAAATCGGAACTTGGTCCAATTGATATCCTGATCAACAATGCAGGGATTTCCAAGTTTGGAAAGTTCCTTGAGCTCACTCCCGAAGAATTCAAAAACATCATCGATGTCAATTTGATGGGCATGTATTATGTCACTAGAGCGGTTCTGCCGGACATGATTGAGCGGAAATCCGGAGACATTATCAACATCTCGTCCACTGCCGGACAAAAAGGCGGGCCGGTAACAAGCGCGTACAGCGCTTCAAAATTTGCCGTACTGGGGCTTACTGAATCACTTATGTATGAAGTAAGAAAGCATAACATCCGTGTATCCGCCTTAACACCGAGCACCGTTGCGACCGATTTGGCTTTTGCAGAAAATCTTACAGACGGCAACCCGGAAAAAGTGATGCAGCCGGAAGATCTGGCTGAAGTAATGGTTGCACAGTTAAAGCTGCATCCGCGTGTCTTTGTCAAATCAGTCGGAATATGGTCAACCAATCCTTGATGAATAAAGCCTTCCGAATATGAATGGAAGGCTTTATCTTTTACGCATGACAAAAGTTAAATGTCTTCCGCATTTCTTGTTTTGACGATAAGAGAAACCGTCCGGACTCAAGTAGGTGCAAGTCTGATCAATCTTAATTTGATCAGCGGGAATGCCTGCCAGCTCACATTGTTTTTTTACGGTGAGCTGATTATCGATATGATATTTGCCGGTTTGGGAATTGTAATAGATAAAATCATCCGCGTAGCCAAGGTCTTTAAATTTTACGTACACATCCTCATCCACTTCAAACTTTTCCTGACTGAGTGCCGCTCCAAGCTGTACATGAAAGTCACCTGGATGACAGCCTTCCATCTGTTTCAAATGCTTAAACAGCTTTAAGGTAATTTCTTTGACGGTTCCCTGCCATCCGGAATGAATCACGCCGACGAGGCCATTGACTTTATTGGAAAAAATGACCGGTACACAATCCGCCGTAAAGGTGCACAGTAACAGATTGGGCTCAAACGTATACAAAGCGTCCGTATCCGGAATGGCAGTTTCAGACTGACCAGCGCCCCGGCCTTTGTCTTCGAGCGTAACCCGATGGAAATTCGCGCTATGCGTCTGGTGGGCGCAAACAAAATCATCCAGCCGGCAATTCAAAAAGGCTGCCAGCATTTTGCGGTTTTCCACGACATGATCAGGGTTTTTGCACACATGGAGAGCCATGTTGTTTTTTTCAAGCCCGCTTTCATCCTTCATGGTCATTCCCGCTGTGAAATGCTTATTGTTTTCGTATAATTTTATTTTCATAACATCACCTTTTTTAATCCATATTTGCCAAATGGTGGTTTTGTTCCGTGGAAAAATAGAAACCAACACCGGGTTTCTCAAGATGCTGCCCATTTCTAAGTAAAATGGACGGGGTTTATCCGGGTCAAATATAAACTAGGCATATGTTGAACATAAATAATCGGCTTTAAAATGACTCGGACTTAACGCACTGAACGATTTCATTCAAAAACATTTCACTTGATGGAGATAAGCGTTTAAATGAGGTTGCTGCAACGCCAATCGTTCTGTAATAATCACCTTCTAAATTGGCCATTCGGATATTTTCTGGAAGACGATATAAAATCAACTCCGGAAGGATGCTCATGCCTAAATTGTTTTGCACCATGGCGATAATGGCCTGATCTTCCTCCATTTCATATTTAACGCTGGGAATAATATTATTTTGCTTTAAAATTTTCCTGACATCTTTATCAATATTTGTTTTGGGCATAATTAAAAATTCATTTTTTAACTGTTCAAAATAAATAGTATCCTGGTGGCTCAAAGGGTGTTGGTCGGAAAGAATGCATCGAATCTTATCTTTTTTTAATGGTATGACTTCAAATGATTGATCAGTTGGCAATGACAAAAAACCAAAGTCCACGACACCGTTCGTAATCCATTTGCTAATGTCATCATAGTTCCCTTCCATTAACTTAATATCAATATGGGGAAATTTTTGTTTGAAGTTTTTAATGATTTGTGGCAGCCAGTTAATCGAGACACTTGGAAAAGTCCCTACCCGTACAACGCCTGTTTTGATCCCTTTCATTTCCGCAACTTCCTGCAACAATTGCTCATGAGCATTTAAAACTTGATGAATATGAAATAGAATTTTTTCTCCGTTAGGCGTTAATTTGATTCCTGAACGACCTCTTGTAAGCAGCGTAAGACCAAATTCAGATTCCAGACTGGAAATGGCTTGGCTGACGGCTGATTGAGTTAACCGGAGTTCATTTGCCGCTTTTAAAAAACCACCCGTTTCAAGGACCGTTCTAAATATTTCATATCTGGCAATGGTCAAAGATAATCCCCGCCTTTACATCAGATTTGATTATATATTATATCATAAATATTAATTTGAATAATGTAAAACGGATACTTATAATGACTGTAAGCGTCGAATAACCATAGCTATTTTTACAGGAGGTATAGAAATGAAAAAAGAGTGGGGCATGAATACAACTTTAATTCACCACAAGGGACAAAACATAAAACGAAATGGTCCGCTCGCTGAGGCCATCATTCCTGCCGTAGGATATGCTTTTCCGGATTGTGATACAGCGGCAGCTGTTGTTTCCGGAGAAAAAGAAGGTGTATATTATGGAAGATACGGGAACCCAACCCTTGCGGTATTGGAAGAAAAAATAGCATCGCTGGAAAGCGGGGAGGCAGCGCTTGGTGTAAGTTCCGGTATGGCTGCTATATCTGTTGCGTTGCTTGCTTTTTTAAAGCAGGGAGATCATGTGATTGTTACGAAGGATGTTTACGGAGGAACTCACAAATTTTTAACAAATTTTGCAGCTCGGTATGGGATTGGTTTTGATTTTGTTGACTGTAACAATTCTGATGAAATAGTTGGAAGAATCAAAAACAATACCAAAGCGATTTATATTGAAACACCGTCCAACCCTTTACTAACCATTCTGGATATAAAAAGGATATCTAAAATAGCCAAATCTTACTCTATACCGTTAATCGTTGATAATACATTTATGTCCCCTTACTTACAAAAACCGTTGGAACTGGGGGCTGATATCGTCGTGCATAGCGCTACAAAATATATTAATGGGCATGGCGATTCAATTGCGGGTTTTGTCGTAGGCAAATCTACTGATATTCAGTATATGCGCCACTATTTGGCGGGTGATCTGGGTCAAGCATTAAGTTCATGGGATGCGTTTTTAATATTGCGGGGATTAAAAACGCTCGGTGTAAGGATGGAGCAGCATTGTAAAAATGCGATGGAAATTGCCAGGTTTTTAGAAGGCCACCCAAGCGTGGAAAAAGTTTTATATCCCGGACTGCCTTCTCACCCTCAACATGAATTGGCCAAAAAGCAAATGAAAGGAAATGGAGGGATCGTTTCCTTTGAATTAAAGGGTGGTGAAATGGCAGCCAGAAAGTTTATCGATTCACTTGAGATTATGATTACTTCATTTAGCTTGGGTGATCCGGAAACGCTCATTCAGCACCCGGCTACAATGACCCACTTTTCAATTCCGGCTGACGAGCGGGCCGAATTTGGCATTTCAGACGGATTAATTCGTCTATCTGCAGGGCTCGAAGATTCAGAGGACCTTATCGAAGATATAAGCAAGGCGTTAACGGGTATTCAACCTGAAATGATATATAATTAATTTAGGACAATCATGAAGGAGAGATATTTTTATGTCTGAAAAGGAAATCAAGCTTAAGCCAGTCTCAATGTTTACGATAACAGCCAACCTGATTCATCATATTCAACATTCAGTCCAAGAACAACTCGGAGAGCAAGGTCTTCAAACTTTTAAGGAAGGTATTAGCAGCTTTATAGATGAACAAATTCAAATGATAGAATCGGCTCCGTGTAAATATGATATTCAAGAAAGTGCATTATACAGCCATGAAAAATTACTGGATCCCAATAAAGTAGAGGAAACATATAAACAATTCATAGATGCACAAGAAAAAGCCGGTGTAAGCCAGCCGATTTCTATTTACGGATTGATGGCGAAAATTTTTGCCCATATAGCAAAAGCAGTAGTGGACTCTTACGGGAAACAGGGAGAAGAAGCAATGATGAACGGAGTCTGGACATTCGGCGAGGAACGGGGGCGCAATATTGCTAAACGTGCCCTTCAGATGGGGAAACCAAATACACTGGAAAATTATTTGTCACATTACGATATGGGGCGCAGTGATTTGTTTGAATATGAAACGATTCATCGTTCCGACGAAATTGAGCAAACTTTTACAAAATGTGTATTCGGTGATCAATGGAAAAAAGATGGCATGGGTGAATATGGGATTTTATATTGCCATATGATTGATCCTTCTATAGCCAAAGGATATAATCCGGATTTTAAAGTTGTACATGATAAATATGTTCTGAAGGAAGGGTGTTGTCATTTCCTGTTTCAAATGGAAGAAAATCGGAATTAACGCACTTGTGCCAAAGGGGTGAATCGGATGATTAACGATGATCGTTTATGGAACAGATTGCATGAATTGGGGAAGATCGGAAAACAAGGAAGTGGAGGAGTTACACGTTTCTCCTTTACCGAAGAAGACCGGAAAGCAAAAGGGTTAGTGGCAAAATATATGGCAGAGGCAGGTTTGGAAGTTCAAGAAGATCATATCGGAAATTTGATTGGCAAAAAAACAGGTAAAATAAAAAATGCGCCTTCTATCATCATTGGCTCTCATATTGACACTGTCAAGGAAGGCGGAATCTTTGACGGTGCATTGGGAGTTATTGCAGGAATTGAAGTGCTGCAAACGATGAATGAAAGGAAGATTAGTCTTGATCATCCTATTGAGGTGATTGCATTTGCCGATGAAGAAGGCAGCAGATTTCATTTTGGAATGATAGGGAGCAGAGCATTTACTGGTACGCTAAATAAAAGTGATTTGCAAAGAACAGATCAAAGGGGTATTTCCATAGAAGAAGCCATGAAACTGGAAGGGCTAAATCCCGATAGAATTGATGATGTGAGAAGGGATCCCAAGTCCATCAAGTGTTACTTGGAACTGCATATTGAACAAGGAAAAGTATTGGAAGAACATGATTTGCCGGTTGGGATTGTTTCGGGGATTGCCGGTCCCTTATGGACAAAGTGGGTTCTTACAGGAGAATCAGGCCACGCAGGGGCCACCCCAATGTCTTTGCGGAAAGACCCACTTATCGCTTTTGCGGATATGATTAGGAATATAGAGAATGAAGCAAAGAAAAACCCTCATATGGTGGCTACAATCGGAAAAGTGTCAGTGAAGCCGGGCGGAGTGAATATCATACCTGGTCAAGTTGAATTTACATTGGACTTAAGAGATATTGATGAAAATGCAAGGGACCAAGCGGAAAAATCCATTCAATCATATGCGAATCAATTATGTAATGAACATAACATTGATATTAGCATCAGTACTTTGCAAAGAATCTCACCTGTTCCATGCTCGCTGAAAATACGCCAATTGCTGGAGGAGTCTTGTAAAGATCTGGGAATTCAAACAATGACACTTCCCAGTGGCGCAGGCCACGATGCCATGCAATTTAAATCCATTTGTCCAATAGGCATGCTGTTTGTCAGGTCTCACAAAGGGATTAGTCACAATCCCTCAGAGTATAGTTCAAAAATGGATTGCGCTCAAGGAGCAAATGTTTTATATCACACAGTGTTAAAATTAGCAATATAAGCTTATTGTTTGAAATGATACCCGTCGAGCATTTAAACAGCCTGAGTCCATATTCATATTTAAAATGGACTCGGGCTGATTCTTTTTTCCGGAAACGTGGATAGCAAGAACGGAATTTTTTTATTTATAGGGTTTGTAATACTTCAGCTCTTAGTAATAAGAGTTAGAATAAGAACGTCAGATTTAGCGCGGCCAAGATTTTTAAAAAAAATTTATTAAAGACCAAAAAATATCTATTAATTTTATATAAATTAAAATTTTAATTGACAAAAATTAAATTTCATATATTATTATTTATAATATACAAAAATGATGCAAGAAAGGAAGATTGACTTTGACATCTAAGCTTTATGGAAATACACCGTGCTTTCTGGACGCTTTGAATATTTCCAAATCGAAAGATTTAACTGAAGTAGATGCAGTTGTATATGGCGTTCCTTGGGAAGGTGCTGTTACTTGGGGTGATTACACAGGATGTGAATTAGGTCCCAAAGTCATGAGATTATGTTCGGCAAGGTACAGCGGTTATTTGCCTGAATTGGATCATATAGATGTGTTTGAACATATCAAGCTAGGTGACATTGGGGATATTGATGTCGTTCCTGCTGATGTAGAAGAAACAGTGAGCCGTATTGAAAAATTTACCGAAAAGTTATGGCAAAGCGGCAAGTTTCTGATTGGACTCGGGGGAGACCACGGAGTTACTTTTCCAATTGTAAAAGCGTTAACAAATAGCGGGAAAAAAGTGGGGATCATTCATTTAGATGCACACTATGACAATTTGCCTTCACATGATGGAGATAAATTCGCCCGCTGCAGTCCATTTGCAAGGTTATATGAAGTGGAAGGTGTGCGAAATGAGAGTATTATTCACACGGGTATCCACGGACCCCGAAACAAGCCGCAAAGTGGCAGAAATGCAAAAGCGGCCGGCGCTGTGACCATTACAATTAATGATATTCGGGAACATCAGGATATAAGAATATTGGCCGATGAAATATACGCAATGGCAAGCAAAGATGTAGATTGCGTATATTTAAGCATTTGCAGTGATGTTCTTGATTATGCTTTCAATCCTGGGGGACCTGTAGATGGAAATGGGTTAACTTCATTTGAATTAGTTACTTTGGTTCATGAGTTTTGTAAAAAAGGGATTATTGGCATGGACTTTGTTGAAGTGTATCCCCAGCAAGATCCAAACCAATTTTCAGCACATCTTGTCTCTACAGTCGTTTTGCATGCATTAGCCGGTGTCATTAAAAATCGTATAGGATAAAATAAAGTATTATTTCATGATACAGTCTAATATACTCTCGGTATTCCAAACGAGTAAATTCCTGAATTCCCAAAAATTTACTGGAAATGGAGTGTAATCTGATG
>NZ_JBFEGN010000067.1:0-22495 GCF_047228825.1 Siminovitchia jepli | reverse complement strand
TTAAGCTAACCGTTACTTCTGCCTTCACGGCTCGGGACTTCCACCCTATAGACTGCGCCCATGCTGGGCGCACCAAATAGAAAGAAGACTGCCTCTTAGGCAGTCTTCTTTCATAATTACACCCAGCCTCCCGGGCAGTCTTCTTTCATATTACACCCAGCCTCTGAAACGGGATGCTTCAGCGACGTTGCGAAGGCCAAGCATGTATGCGGCAAGGCGCATGTTGACTCTTCTGCTTTGGGACAAGTTATACACATTATTAAAGGCTTCTACAAGTTTTTCTCTTAATTTCGTATTTACTTCTTCTTCGGTCCAATAATAGCCTTGGTTATTTTGCACCCATTCAAAATAGGAAACAGTGACTCCGCCGGCACTTGCAAGTACGTCCGGAACAAGCAGAATTCCCCGTTCGGACAAAATCTTGGTCGCTTCCTCAGTCGTTGGTCCGTTGGCCGCTTCCACAACGATGGACGCTTTAATATTTGGAGCGATTTCAGCGGTAATTTGGTTGGCTACTGCTGCAGGTACAATGATGTCGCAGTCAAGTTCAAACAGTTCTTTATTTGTAATGGTATTTTCAAAAAGAGTGGTTACCGTACCAAAGCTGTCACGGCGGTCAAGCAAATAATCAATATCCAGTCCGTCCGGATCATGAAGAGCTCCATATGCGTCCGAGATACCGACAATTTTTGCACCTGCATCATACAAGAATTTGGAAAGAAAGCTTCCTGCATTCCCAAATCCCTGAATAACGATTCTCGCATCTTTCAAATCAATTCCGCGCTTTTTCGCGGCTTCTTCGATACATATGGTTACTCCTTGGGCAGTGGCCTTTTCCCTCCCTTGGGAGCCGCCGAGAACAATCGGCTTTCCTGTAATAAAACCGGGAGAATCATTTTCACGCAGACGGCTGTACTCATCCATCATCCAAGCCATGATTTGGGAGTTTGTATACACGTCGGGAGCCGGAATGTCTTTGGTCGGGCCGACAATTTGGCTGATTGCCCTTACATATTCGCGGCTGAGACGTTCAATTTCACCCATGGACATCGTACGGGGATCACAAACGATTCCGCCTTTTCCACCACCGTACGGCAAATTGACAATCCCGCATTTGATGGTCATCCATAGAGACATCGCTTTTACTTCTTCTGCCGTTACGTCCGGATGATAACGGACTCCCCCTTTGGTGGGACCTACGGAATCATTGTGCTGTGCCCGATATCCGGTAAAAACTTTGACGGAGCCGTCGTCCATTTTTACCGGAATTCTAACAGTCAGCATTCGAATCGGTTCTTTTAACAGCTCATACATTTCCTCCCCAAATCCAAGCTTGTTAAGGCTATCTTTAATAACCTCTTGTGTTGATGTAAATAAGTTAAGATTCTCTGCCATCGTTTTTTTTCGCCTCTTTATATTGTGATCAAAAACATTATACCATTATGATAGAACTTTTTTAATACGTTTCAGCGCCCAATCCAATTCTTCTTGCGTAATAACAAGAGGCGGAGCAAAGCGGATCACATTATCATGTGTTTCTTTGCAAAGCAGCCCCTCTTCTTTAAGCAATTCACAATACTTGCGTGCTTCCTCATGCAATTCTACCCCAATAAATAAGCCTTTTCCCCTGACCTCCTTGATCATCGGGTGTTCAATCTCTTTCAATTTTGACATAAAATACTCCCCAAGTTCAAGTGAACGCGCAGGAAGATTTTCATCTTCCAAGACTTCAAGGGCTGTGATGGACACGGCGCAGGCCAATGGATTTCCTCCAAACGTAGACCCGTGTGAACCGGGAGTGAACACGCCCAAAATATCTTTGTCTGCACAGACACAAGAGATTGGGAAGACACCGCCGCCGAGTGCTTTGCCCAAAATATACATGTCGGGTTCCACACTGTCCCAATCACAGGCGAACATTTTGCCCGAGCGGCCGAGCCCGGCTTGAATTTCATCGGCTATAAAGAGGACGTTGTTTTCTTTGCATACTTGGAGAGCAGCTTTTAAAAATCCTTGAGGCGGAAGGATCACACCTGCTTCACCTTGAATCGGTTCAATTAAAAATGCCGCTGTATTCGGTGTAATGGCTTCCTTTAGGGCATCCAGATCCCCATATGGCACGAGCTTGATTCCAGGAAGCAGCGGACCAAACCCGCGTTGGTATTCCTTTTCGGAAGAAAGTGAAACGGCAGCCATCGTCCTGCCGTGAAAATTGCCTTCACATGCAATGATTTCCGCTTTATCTTGGGCAACCCCTTTTACATCATAAGCCCAGCGGCGGGCCGCTTTGATCGCTGTTTCAACGGCTTCGGCGCCCGTGTTCATCGGGAGGGCCATCTCTTTATTTGTCAATTTGGCAACCTTTTCATACCAAGGGCCGAGCTGATCATTATGAAAAGCCCTCGAGGTTAACGTTACTTTGTCGGCCTGGTCTTTCAGCGCCTGGATGATTTTCGGGTGGCGATGGCCTTGATTGACTGCTGAATAAGCACTGAGCATATCCATGTAACGGTTTCCTTCCGGGTCCCGGACCCATACACCTTCGGCTTCAGAAATGACAATTGGAAGCGGATGGTAGTTGCGGGCTCCGTATTTTTCGGTTTGTTCTATAATGTGGGCTGAATTGGACATTCTATGTTCCCCCTTTTTTATTTTTCGAAAGAAAGCCCTCAAAGGTGAGGGCCATCAAAGCTCTTACAGCATCTCTGACGTTGTCTTCGCCTGCATGTGAAGCAGCAGGTAGTCCGGGCCGCCCGCTTTCGAGTCGGTTCCCGACAGGTTGAATCCGCCGAATGGCTGATAGCCGACAATCGCTCCCGTGCAGCCGCGGTTGAAATACAAATTGCCGACATGAAAATCTTCACGTGCCTGCTCAAGATGCTTGCGGTTGTTGGAAATGACGGCTCCCGTCAGTCCGTATTCCGTGTTGTTGGCGATTTCCAGGGCATGCGTGAAGTCTTTCGCTTTGGAAAAAGCCACGACCGGCCCGAAGATTTCTTCCTGCATGAGGCGGGCTTTCGGGTCCAGGCCGGCAAAGATTGTCGGCTGGATGAAATATCCTTTGGAATCGTCGCCTTCACCGCCAACCATCAATTCACCTTCCGTTTTGCCGATTTCAATGTATTTCATGATTTTATCGAACGCGTTTTGGTCGTTCACCGGCCCCATAAAGTTTTCCGGGTTTGCCGGGTCGCCGACTGTCAATTCTTTCGTGAGCGCCACGGCCCTCTCAAGTACTTCATCATATACGTCTTCTACGATAACGGCTCGGGAGCAGGCAGAACACTTTTGTCCGGAAAAGCCGAATGCCGATTGGACGATCGACTGGGCAGCCAGTTCGAGATCCGCTTCTTTATCGACCACAATCGTGTCCTTTCCGCCCATCTCGGCGATGACGCGCTTCAGCCAGATTTGCCCTTTGTTGACGATGGCGGCCCGCTCGTAAATCCGTGTGCCGACTTCCCGTGAACCCGTAAAGCTGATGAAGCGGGTTTTCGGATGGTCGACGAGATAATCGCCCACTTCCGCGCCGCTTCCCGGGATGTAGTTGACCACGCCTTTTGGCAAGCCCGCTTCCTCCAACACTTCCACAAACTTGGCCGCAACGACAGGGGTAGTGGAAGCCGGTTTTAACAGAACCGTATTTCCGCTGACAATGGAGGCAACTGTTGTCCCCGCCATGATCGCAAACGCAAAGTTCCACGGGGAAATGACGACGCCGACGCCGAGCGGGATGTAATCATAGCGGTTATATTCCCCCGGGCGGCTTTCCACTTTTTTGCCGTCCTTGATCTCCAGCATTTGCCGTCCGTAATATTCCATGAAGTCAATGCCTTCTGCCGTATCGGCATCGGCTTCTTTCCACGGTTTTCCGGCTTCTTTTACGAGAAGGGCGGAAAATTCGTGCTTCCGGCGGCGGATGATGGCCGCAGCCTTAAAAAGGACGTCCGCCCGGACTTCCGGCTTCACTTTTTTCCACGACTCAAACGCTTCCAAGGCACTGTTCATGGCGCGCTCCGCCAGATCCCTGTCCGCCTTGGATACGCGGCCGACGACTTCTTCTTTATTCGCCGGATTGACGGAAATAATTTTCTCCTCGGTCTCGACACGTTCTCCGCCGATGATCAAGGGGTAGTCTTGGCCAAGACAGCTATCCACCAGCTCCAGCCCCGCTTCAAACGCTCTTTTGTTTTCTTCTTTTGAAAAGTCCGTAAATGGTTCGTGCCTGTAAGCAATCATTTCATATCCTCCCTTATTTACCTTCTTTTTATTTTGCCTTTCACAGCAACTTATAAACGCAAAAAAAATTTGCATTAATATGTTGTTCCTGTATATAATAATGCAAAACATTTTAACAAAATTCAAGTATTTTTTATCAAAGGAGAATCTTTCAATGGATCAAAAGCTGCTTTTACATTTATATGACGCCGTTCTGGAATACATAGATACAGGCGTACACGCTGTGGATCCCGCAGGAAAAACGATTATTTATAATCGAAAAATGAGAGAAATTGAAGGAATGGAATTGGAAGATTTATTGGATAAAAACATTATGGATGTTTTTCAATTTCATGATGAGGAGAGTACTCTTTTAAAAGTTTTGCGGACGAAAGAACCCGAGTGCAACAAGCGGCAAAAATATATCAATATTAAAGGGAAAGAAATTAATACTATTAACGACTCGCATCCTGTGTTCTACAATGGGGAAATCATTGGTGCAATAGAGATAGTCAAGGATGTTACCAGGCTGGAGCAGGTTGTGCAAAACCGCCTCCAAAGAGATATGCAAACCGGATGTGCATTTTCGGACTTGACAGGGGAAAATCCCGAATTTGCCAATGCGGTACACCAGGCAAAAAAAATGGCCGGAACAATGCTCCCCGTACTGATCATCGGAGAAGCCGGGACCGGAAAAGAAACCTTTGCCCATTGCATGCACCATGACAGTGAAGTATCCGGAAAGCCCTTTTTTTTATTAAGCTGCAATTCCTATGAAAGCGGGCAATTGGAAGAGATTGTATTTGGCACACATGGCGATCGTGGAATATTGGACGATCCGGGCATCGGAACCATTTTTTTTGATGAACTGACGGCCTTTTCAGTCCCTCTCCAGCAAAGACTCCTTCATATCATTCGTGAAAGAAATCAATTACAGGATAAAACCTTGCCGCGCCTGATTTTTGGAACTTGTCTCGATCCAATAGATGCGGCTGCAGGCGGAAAGCTATTAAAAAACCTTTATTATGAATTGGCGGGTAACGCCATTTTTATCCCGGCCTTAAAAAACAGATTGGAAGACGTGCCGCTCTTAGCTTCCAAATTTCTTAAAGAATATAATGAGCTGCTTGGCGTTTCGGTTCAATCGATTTCGGAAGGGGTCTTTGGGCTTTTTTCCCAATACGACTGGCCCGGAAATGTGAGGGAGTTAAAATATGTGATTGAATCAGCGGTAAGAAATGCCGATGATGCAGAAAGGCTGGACATAAACCATATGCCATCCTTGTTCAGGAAAAAGACGTTCGAAAAGGCGGAAGAACTGCTGATTCAAAGGGGGAGGGAGCTAAAGCCGTTTGATGATTATATGACAGAAGCTGAAATTTACTACTTGCAAAAAGCGTTGAACCTGCACAACCATAATATTACAAAGACGGCCGAATCCTTAAAAATGAGCAGGCAAAACTTGCAGTACCGAATTCGGAAATACGGCCTTCTGGATAAAAACTGAAACCTCTCCCCATTTCAATGGGGAGAGGTTTCAGTTGTAGAAAACTCGGATAGCGCCAAGCCTTCGGGCGAAGGGGCTTCCGCTTTTCTTACATGCTACTTTTTAATCAAGTCCTCCCTTTCAGACTTCTCTATCCACTCTTTTAATTTGGCTTTTAAAGTATTAAAGCCATCTCCGCCTGCTTGCTCCAGTTGGACACTTCCTTCCCGCCTGCGGGATTTGGTTTGTTTTTCCGGAGCTTCTTCTTTTTCAAGTGCACGGATGGAAAGGCTGACTTTGCCTTTTTCCTCATCGATTTGCAACACTTTTACCTTTACTTCTTCACCGATATTCAAAACATCATGGATATCCCTTACAAATCCGTGTTTAATTTCGGAAATGTGTACGAGGCCCTGGGTATCATCATCGAGCGCGACAAAAGCTCCGTATGGCTGGATCCCCGTTACTTTTCCAGTCAATATGTCGCCTTGCTTGTATTGGGTTGTCATGGAAACACTCCTAACTTTTCACTTAACGCAATAGGTAATAATAACATGAAAAAGGGTTAAAATCAATCCGCTGTTTTGAGAAGATGCTGCTTTGAACCGGAAATATATGAAAGCGATCCCGCTTTTTATAAAAAAATAAAATGGAAGTTTTAAAAACCATTTTTTTGGAAATACTTTTATTGTAAGACATTCCAGTATTCCCCCTTTTTTTGATGGTCGTGGCCTGTATCAGGCCACGGATTTTTTTATTGACTTAAGTTATCAATTTGTGATTTAAAGTAAAAAGGAGGGATGTCCGTGGAAACGGGTTTAATCGGAAAAACAGCGGAAATTGACGGCTACCGGATTTATTTTGAAGAAAACAAGAGCTTTGAAAAGAAGCCTGCGATCGTTCTGCTGCACGGTTTTTTATCCTCTTCATTTAGTTTTAGAATGCTTGTCCCCTATTTAACGGATGATTATCACGTCATTTCGGTCGACATGCCCCCGTTTGGCAAAAGCGACAAGTCGAGGAAATATATCTACTCTTATAAAAATATCGCTCAAACCGTACTTCAACTGGCAGACTCCCTCGGTATCGAAAGATTTTCTCTTATCGGGCATTCCATGGGAGGGCAGATTGCGATGAATATCATGCTCCAGGAACCGGAAAAAATTGAAAGAGGCATCCTGCTGGCCGGCTCAAGCTATTATAAACGCGCTCGAAAACATCATATACTGGCTTCTTATATTCCTTTCTTTTCTTATTTTATCAAATATTATTTAAGCAAGACCGGTGTAGTCGGAAACTTAAAAAGCGTCGTGTACAACCAATCGTTAATCGATGGGGCAATGATCCGCGGATATGGAGAGCAATTTGAAGATACAAGAATTTTTTCCGCACTTGCCCATATGATTCGTGACCGGGAAGGCGATCTTCCCGGGGAATTATTGAGGCAAATCAAGACTCCCTGCCTGCTAATCTGGGGAGAGCACGATCGGATCGTTCCCGTTCAAATCGGTGAAAGGCTTGTGCAAGATTTGCAGAACAGCAGACTCGTTGTGTTAAAAAATGCCGGCCATCTGCTGCCGGAAGAAAAGCCGAAGGAAGTGTACGAACAAATCCGGAAATTTTTAAATACCTAACATATTTTTTATAATGGATTGTAATGCTGGCTGCAAAACTGTAATGTAATGAGGAGAGGAGTGCCGTTATGGTTGATTTTGACAAATACATAGACCGCAGAAATACTCAGTCACTCAAATGGGACGGGATGAAAGCAGTTTTCGGAAAAGATGATTTGCTCCCGATGTGGGTGGCGGATATGGACTTTTCTCCGCCCGAGGCAGTGTTGGGGGCGCTGAAAAAAAGAGTGGAGCATGGGGTTTTCGGTTACACTATTGCTACTGACAGTACACGCGAAGCAATGATCGATTGGCTGAAGAACAGACACGGCTGGGACGTTTCTCCCGAATGGATCTTATTCAGCCCCGGTGTCATTCCTTCCATCCGGATGGCGATTCAAACATTTACGGAACCGGGAGACAAGGTACTTTTACAATCACCTGTATACACCCCTTTTTTTCAAATGATCGAAAGAAATGACCGGATAGTTTGCAATTCGCAATTGTTACTGAAACATAACCGGTATGAAATTGATTTTGCAGATTTTGAGGAAAAATTAAAGACGGGAGTAAAACTGTTTTTACTCAGCAGCCCGCATAATCCAGCCGGCAGGGTTTGGACAAAGGATGAGCTTTCTGAGATGGCCAGGCTGTGCCAAAAGCATGGCGTTTTGATGGCAGCGGATGAAATTCATGCTGACCTCGTAGCTTTACCGTATAAACATATCCCGCTCGCGGCACTGGACCATTCCATAGCGGATATGACCCTGTCGTTTATGGCCCCATCCAAAACATTTAATCTGGCAGGATTGCAGGCTTCTTTTATGGTCATTCCAAACGCGGAATTAAGGAAAAAAATGGCCGCCGCCCAGGCCAGGGATGGGGTTTCCATGCTAAATACGTTCGGCCAAGTGGCAATGGAAGCTGCTTATCGCCATGGTAAAAGCTGGCTCGACGCGGCAATGGCATATATTCGCGGCAATATTGAACTTGTCAAGGAAGAAATAACCAGGAATCTGCCGGAACTGACCGTCATCGAGCCGGAAGGTACGTATTTGGTTTGGATTGATTGCCGAAGATTGGGATTGTCCGATGCGGAATTGAAAAAGCGCCTCTTGGAAAAAGGCAAGCTGGCATTGAATGTTGGAGACGCATATGGCCCGGGCGGAGAAGGATTTGTGCGCATGAATGTTGCTTGCCCGCGGGATATCGTCCAGGAAGGCCTGAACCGATTGAAAGCAGCACTCACATAAATGAATTTCGGGAGAGAACGTGAGCAGCAGGATCGTTCTCTCTTTTATTTTGCCGGTTTGCGGTCTTTCGTAATTTCGCCGCAAGCGATCCTTGCCCCGGAATCCCCCGCCGGCTGGGACATGCCATCATCAGCACTTTCATGGATGACCAGTGATGTTCCCTGTCTCGTATAAAGGGAAGTTTTACTTTCCTTGAAGGTTATATCTTTTGCTGTTACTTTAACCTTTGCCTTTCCGTCTTCATCGACTGTTACATTCGGCAAATCTCCAGCATGCGGACCTTTCGCATTCAATAGCCCGTGATCTTTCTTATCCGGGTTGAAATGATTGCCCGCAGACAAAAAATCGGGCGGCTCGCATTTGCCCCGGTCATGAATATGCATCCCAAGCTCACCGGGAGGAAGTCCCTTTAAGTCTCCTTTTAAATATATGCCGTCTGCTTTTTCTTCAAACGTGATTTTCCCCAGTGAATCGCCATCTATGTTCTTTACGTCCACATCCAATTTCTTGGGAGGGGTCCCTGTACAGCCGGCAAGAAAAAGAACGGCTGCGATCCCGAATTTTCTAATATTCATTCCTTCCCCGCTCCTTTCTTTTCCCATTGTAACCATGAAGCGGCGGGTTTATTCCGGATCCCGGCGGGATGGAGCGCATGAAAAAAGCACCCTCGTAAAGGTGCGTTAAACATGTTTGCTATTTCGTTCCCGGTTAATGCGTTCTTCCATTTCTTTCGTTTCGAGCTCCTGCTTTTTCGAAACTCTTTTGATCAGCATAAAAGTCAGAACACATGCGACACCGAAGATCGCCATTGAAATGGCTGCCGGAATGTATTCTGACTTGTCTTCGGGAAAATAGAGAAATGGCATATATATCATAAAGGAATCTAAGATCGATGACATGAGCGGCGCATCCTTTCCTCACTGGATATTACCTCTATTATAGCAAGTTTCAGAAGGCCATTCCAATGTTGAAAAGGTGACGATTAAGGGACAATATACGGGAGCATCGCTCCAATAGATAAAAAGCAGCGGTGTTACCTTATTCCTTGATTATATCAATACTTTCAATCGTAATGTCTTCCACAGGCCTGTCCGCCATGCCAGTTTCGGCGTTGGCAATCCTATCGACCACATCCATGCCGCCAATCACTTGTCCAAACACGGTATGCCTAAAATCAAGATGTGGTGTTCCCCCCCTCTCCATATAAGCTTCCACCATTTCTTTCGGAAAGCCGGCATTTTCCATCTGGCCCTTCATTCCGGGATCCAAATGGCTGTTATGAACGATGAAGAATTGGCTTCCATTCGTATTTGGGCCGGCATTCGCCATGGAAAGGGCCCCGCGCAAATGAAACAGTTCGGGCGAAAACTCGTCCTCAAAAGGCTCTCCGTAAATGCTCTCCCCGCCCATGCCGGTTCCGGTCGGATCCCCGCCTTGAATCATGAAGTCTTTGATTACCCGGTGGAAAACAATCCCGTTATAGTAATCATTTTTGCTGTGGGTGATAAAATTTTCTACCGTTTTCGGAGCTTGTTCAGGAAATAATTTTATTGTGATGGCCCCCAAAGAGGTATTCATTTGTACGATTTTTTCATTTTCCGCTATTTCAGCCAATTGCGGATAACTTGTTTGCTCTGCCATATTTGCATCTCCTTGTCTGTTCAGGATTTATTCTCTTTAACCAAGGTTACACCTCAAAACATACTTTACAGGAATCTCGATAAAAAATCATCCTTCTTTCATTTTTTCATGTTCTCCTCCATAATGATGGTAAGAGGTGATTGCTATGGAAATCGGCCAGATTGTAAAAGCGTTCAAGAAGACGGGTACATATATCGGGGAAATTACTGCCATTAATCCTGATCATTATACTGTGCGCATTATGGCAGTTTTAAAACATCCAATGCAAGGAGACCTCCATAACCCGAGACAGGCAGATGTTCCTTTCTTTCCCGGAAGAAAAGCGCTCGCCTGGCGTGAACAGACAAATGTTCCTGCCAACATGGTCCGCCCTTTTGACGGCAGGGTTCCCGACTACAAAGAAAGTTTGCTGAAAGCAGTTCAAAAGTTATATGATGAGCTTTCCGCGAAACGAGATGATCCATATTGTGCCCGAAGCCTTGAAGCATTGCGTGAATCAATGCAGGATTATGAACTGATGTATTCCATTGATTTTTCGCCCCTTCGAAAAAGCTGAATCATGTGAGGATTCGGCTTTTTCCAATGCTAATGAGTTGAAATGCCAGTCTGCTCGTATATAATAATATTTAGTCACACGAAATAAAAGAATAAGAAGGTGTTTTTTATCAATCATGAAAAACGGAATTTGTTGATCATGTTGGTTTGCAACTTCCTTGTGGCCGCCAGCATGACAATGGTTCTGCCTTTCATTTCCCTTTATATTAGTACCTTTGGGCATTTCAGTGATGAGTATGTACAGCGTTGGGCGGGCTTTATCTTTGGGGTAACGTTCGTAACAGCTTTTCTGATGTCCCCGATTTGGGGACGGATCGGTGATAAATACGGTTTTAAGCCGATTCTGATTATGAATGGTGTAGGAATCGCGGCTAGTATTTTCTTGATGGGGTTCATGGATCACGTACATGGGCTTTTTTTGTTGCGGATGATAATGGGTATCGTTACAGGTTTTATTCCCACTTCCACAGCCCTCATATCCAAGCAAACCCCCAAAAAAGAAGTTGGAAGGACGCTCGGAACGCTGCAAATGGGAACGGTGTCCGGAACGTTGTTTGGACCTGTTATCGGAGGACTGATGGCCGATTCATTCGGCTTTCAATATACATTTGTCATTACATCCGTTTCCATTGTCATTGCAACAATCGTTGTGATCTTTGGCATCGTTGAAAAAACCCCGGCCCCTGGAGAAAAAAAGAAAATCCAGCCTTCCAGGAAAGACGTCATTCGGATGATCGCAGAACGGCGCATGCTCCTCAGCGTCATGGCCATTGCTTTTATCATTCAAGTGGGGCTGTTCAGCATTCAGCCCCTCCTCGCCCTGTACGTAAGTGAGCTGACAACCGGGGGAAACACTGCCTTTCTTTCGGGTCTCGCTTTTTCTGCGACCGGCTTCGGAAACCTGCTTCTCACAAGAAAATGGGGAGATTTGGGAGATCGCATCGGATATGAAAAAGTGTTAATGATCCTGCTTGTAATTGCTGCAATCTTAATTGTACCGCAAGCGCTTGTTACGGCTCTTTGGCAGCTTGTATTTCTCCGCTTCCTGTTTGGTATGGCGATCGGGGGAATGCTTCCATGTATTACCGCCCATATCAGAATGGAAGCACCGCTTGAGCTGCAAGGTGAAGTGCTTGGCTATAATCAAAGCTTCCGCTTCCTTGGCAACGTCGCAGGTCCTGTCATTGGCGGCATCATTTCAGCCCATTTGGGCATTTCATCCGTGTTTTACGTTACGGGAAGCCTGTTCCTTTTTGGTTTTGCCTTGCTATGGTGGAGTATGAAACAAAAAGAATCGAGATTTAAGGAGTTATTGGATGAAATGCATTCAAATTAAACTACTCCTGCTTCATTTTTATTTGAACAGGATTCTGCCGTACATTCCCCATCCAAATCTTGATTTGGCGGGAAATGTCGGCGGTCAAACCATTAAGGTTTTTTTTGCACGATGGCAATGGTGCATCTGGATATGCAAACAAGGCGTTCTTGTTCATCCCTTATTTTTATATCCCAAACCATCGTTGTGCGGCCGCGATGAAGGATTTCCGCAACGGCTGTAACCATGCCGTCCCGCATCGACCGTATATGGTTAGCGTTAATTTCCATGCCGAAACAACTTTCTTTGTCCAAGTCGATCATCATGGCGGCACCGATGCTTGCGGCAGTTTCAGCGAGTGCCACGGAAGCTCCCCCATGCAAATAGCCGAACGGCTGCTTCGTTTTTTCATCAACAGGCATGGTCGCTGTTACTTTTCCTTCTTCCATTGATATAATTTCAATTCCCAAAGCATCATGCAACGTATTTTTGGCCAGCTTTTTCATTTTTTCAATATCCATATGTATTCTCCTCCTTTTCCTCGTTTAAAAAAAGGAAGCCCATCTGCGAACAGCCGACGGGCTTATTTTTACTCATCACCAATATGGTGGTCCGTAGCCATAAGGTGCCCCATAGGGATAGAATCCCGGATAAAATGGCCGTGGGCGGGCCAAAGCACTCCCAAGCCCTCCACCGATTAATCCGCCAACAAATCCGGTAAGGAAAGGCCATCCCCAAAAAAATTGCCTGCTGTAGGCTGCCGGTACAGGATTTCGAAAGTAATACATAACCAGTTTACCTCCTCCTTTGCCGAAGGCTAAAAAGCCTTTCTCTACTATGTATGCGGCAAAGGGCCGGTTGGGATGGGCATTCGTTCCATGGATGACCGTCGGCCGGGCCCATTCATGTGTGATCGCACACGAGAGCTGCAAGGGTTCTAACCATCACACCTGTTGCCCCGGATGGACCAAGCTCGTGAGCTTTTTTCGTTGTGGCTGTACCGGCAATGTCAAGATGCACCCAAGGAGTAGCTTCTGCAAATTCAGCGAGAAATGCTCCTCCCATAATAGCATGGCCTTCCCGTCCCGGTGAATTGTTTAAATCGGCAATTTTGCTGGAGCGGACTCTCTCTTTGTCTTTTTCTGTAAGAGGGAGCCTCCAAATAAACTCACCGGTTTTTTGTGAAGCCTCAAGCACCTTTTCAAACAAATCCTTATCATTGGTCAAGGCGCCTGTTTTATCAAGACCAAGGGCTACGACGACCCCGCCCGTTAAAGTAGCCGCATCCACCAAATATTCAGCCCCTTGCATTTTGGCATACGTAATTGCGTCAGCGAGGACGAGGCGCCCTTCTGCATCGGTGTTCAATATTTCGATGGTCTTGCCGTTTAAGCTTGTTATGACATCGTCCGGTTTAAACGCTTTTCCGCTCACCATATTATCGGTAGCAGGAATCACTGCCACTACGTTTTGATCCGGCCGCAGTTCACCGATAATTTCCATGGCACCCAATACGGACGCTGCCCCTGCCATATCCGTCTTCATTTCAACGATGCCCGATTTGGGTTTTAATGAGTAGCCTCCCGTATCAAACGTAATCCCTTTACCGACAAGTCCGATTACATCTGTCCATTGCTCTTGACCTTGGTATTTCAGGACAATCATATAAGGAGGTTCTTCGGATCCCTGGTTGACGGCAAGCATGGCACCCATTCCGAGTTTTTCCATTTCTGCCTTTTCCAATATTTCCAGTTCAAACGCAAGCTGCTTTGCCATATCTTTCGCATATTCAGCGAGATAAGCCGGGTTGAGCAAATTGCTTGGCATATTAACGAGTGTTCGTGCGGAGTTTGTGGCTTTTCCATAAATCATGCCGGTTTTCAGGGACTTTTCTATTTCCTGCTGTGGTTCATTTGTAAAAACACTCATTTTTTCAATCGTTACATCCGGTTCATTCGATTTTTGTTTATAACCCGGAAATTCGTATGTTGCCATTGTAAAAGCCTCGCCGAATAGTTGGGCAACACAGCCACCACTTAGGCCCGCATGGATAAAAGAGTCAAGGGCAACAGAAAAAGATTGGACCTGCATCTCTTTTATCTTTTTGCAAGCTTTGCCGATTGCTTCCCGAAGGCGACTGGCTGTCAAAGTTTTTTCTTTGCCCAATCCGACAAAAATGAATCGCTTAATGGGGGACAACCCAAGGCTATGTACTGTGTGAATACTTTTAAACTTTGCTGAAAGATCGCCGCTTTTGACAAGGTTTGTAAATTCCCCCTTAAACATTTGATCTAGGACTTGCAGGGGGCCCGAAAATTTTTCCGGCTTGTCGAGCAATCCGACAATCATACATGCTTGCTCCGTTTGAAAAGGATTGCCGTTTTGTGCATGAATGACGTCCATTTCATCCAACTCCCTTCTTTTGATTATTATAGACGAAACAACCGGATGCATCGAGCAGGCAGGTTTGTGTTTTTCACTGAAAAGGAAGTGATTTCTTACCTCTTGGTTGTGGTATGATAAAGAAAAGAAGACGCTGTTGGAAAAGAAAGGATGTAATTGGATGGACCTTTTTTTCAATTTCCCCCTTTGGTCTGCCCTTGCTGCAATTTTCTTCGCCCAGTTTATTAAGGTGCCGCTTCATTTTTTTTTCACCAAAAGGTTAGACTGGTCTTTGTTGACTTCTACAGGCGGAATGCCAAGTTCCCACTCTGCGGCTGTAACGGCCCTTTCCACCGGCATTGCATTGGAAACGGGATTGGGCTCGTCTTTATTTGCCGTTTCCGCCGTATTTGCCATTATTGTCATGTTTGATGCGACAGGAGTACGCAGGCAGGCAGGGGAACATGCTATCGTACTCAACCAGCTCGTATCCGATTTTCAGCGCTTTATTGAAGAAGCGAAAGAATGGCCGGAAAAACCGGAGCAGGAGAAAAGGGAAGAATTGAAAGAACTGCTTGGACACAAGCCGGTGGAAGTTTTTTTTGGAGGGCTGACCGGCATTGGATTAACTCTGCTACTGCAGTATATCTTTCAAGGTTAACTTATTTGCGTAATATCAAAAGGGGCTGCCCATTTTTTAATGGCGGGCGCCCCTTATATGTTAGACAGCCTAGTTTTCTTTCATATTCTTTAAATAGTTTTGACGGAATACTTGCATGGCTTCATCTTCGTTTAAGGCAGTGATTTCCTCTTCCGTTATTTTTCCGGACCCCATTTGGATAATGTGAACATCGACGGTACGCTTTCCCCATTCCTTATAAACTTCCTGGACTGAGTCAAAATAGAGATCTATTTTATTGCCTTTAATGGCAGATCCCGTATCGGCCACAACGCCATATCCATAACCCGGTATAAACAAAATCGTTCCGATCGGAAATACAGAAGGATCGGCTGCAACCGTCGAATAGAGATCTCTTTTTACTTTAACCCCCGAGTATGTAATGCCGTAAGAAGGATGTCCCGGTTTTTTGCCTGTTGATTCTTCACCGGCAGTATATCCGGTGGCAACAACCTTTTTTACCGGGTATTTCGACCAATCAAATGATTCCTCCAAAGAAGGTGTATGATTTGCTGCTTCGGCTTGTATAAGCGTTTCATCGGTTTTTTTTGGATGATCACTTGCTTTGGCGATCATGTTTTGAACAAGCGAATAGGTGTGGATGCCCGACAATGTTTCATAAGTGGCCGCCAACGCGAAAAAAAATAATACAGTCATGGCAAGTCTTCTGCCGTAAAGAACCATCATGAACATGATTCACTCCTCTCATGGCTATTATTTCCCTGCATAGAGAGGAAGTATTCATTTTTCAGCTTAAATGGAAAAACTTGGTGATGCCTGGCCCAAATGTTAATTATCCGCACGAAAAATAGAATTACTTTTTTTACACATTTTAAATCTATACGGGCGACTTCCATCATAACGAAAAAAGCACCTCCCGGTGCTTTTTTCTTTAAAACATCCTGTAGCCTTTTTTTCTTAAATAACGCATTGTAAAACCCGCTGCTATGGCCCCCGCAAGACCGCTGGCCAGAATGACCAAATCGGCAGGCGCCAAATTGGAGAGGGTTGCGCCCAAACTTGAAAAGGAAGCGGCAGGTGATGTAAAATATTCCATAAATTTCACTTTATCTACAATCAATATAGCAACGATCGGATAAATGATTGCCATAATCCATGTCATTCGCAGCAACATATTCAATAAAAAACCAATTCCAAAAAAAAGGACAAAAAATAACAACATGGAAATGAGCAGGACAGGAATGGTCATGGGCATGGATGTTTCCTCCTAGTGTTCGCTACTAACAAGTTTACAAAATGGCAAATAGAGCGTCAATGAAGAGATTGGGACGAATTCATGACATTTGCCGGCAACGGCTTCAGCTTATAAAAATAATTTATACGCGGTGTATCCAAATTGGCTGCCTGGATTCAAGCCCGGCTTCTCTTTTTGCAGCGGAAACACCCCTGTTTTCATTAATTCTCTCAACATTAACGAAGAGTTCTTATCAAACGTCAATTGCTCGGGTGCCATCCAGCGGGCCACTTCTATTTCACGTTCTTGTATAAAAAGAGTCGTATTTTCCGGAGTGCAGGCAAATAAAATCATATTATCGCTCACCAATTCTTCGATGACGCCGGTTCTAAGGCCCAGCAGTCCATCAACCCGACAGACAATTCCTGTTTCTTCAAGCACTTCCCGTTTCACTGCTTCATCGGCTGTTTCACCTGCTTCAACAAAGCCTGCAGGAAGGGTCCATTTCCCTTTTGCTCCGCCATATTTCTTTTTAACGACTAGCCAGCGGCCTTTCTTGTCAATGACCAAACCACAAACAGCAAGCCATACATTTCCCCTTTTTTGATTCATTTTCTCATCCTTGTTATTTTGCATAGTGAAAAGACAGAATCAACATCGATTCTGCCTTCCCATCTAATGGCTTATTTTAATACGTTGAATTTGCCTTTTTTCATTGTGAGCGGGATCCCGCCAATCATATACAAGGCACGATTGTCAATCATTTTTTTCATGAAGGAGGCTTTTGTTCCGGTCATTTTCTTTCCAAATACAACACCAATCGCATCATCATCACCCAGGGAACAAACCGTTCCTTTATTGTCAAACGTGAAAGTGTTAAGATCTGTTTTTCCATTCACAAGCCTGGCAAGATTCGCGGCGACCAATTCACCTTGCTGCATCGCAATTTGTGCAGTTGGCGGATATGGACGGTTGATCTCTTCGTTAATAACAAGAGAACAGTCGCCAATGACGAATACATCCGGCTGTCCCGGCGCACGTAAATCCGGTTCCACTTTAACACGGCCGCGCATGTTTTCAAATCCGGATGCTTCAATGATTGGATTGCCGCGGACTCCGGCAGCCCAAATAACGGTTCCCGCTTTAATTTCTTCAGTTTCATCTTCGCCTTTTGCAACGATGATACCTTCCGGGGTTGCTTCTTTAATGGCGGTTCCGATGCGGAACTCAACATTTTTTCGTTCAAGCTGGGCTGTCGCATATTCAACCAATTCCGGATCAAACCCGGGCAGCGCTGTCGGGGCAGCCTCCACGCAAACAATTCTCACGAGATTTTTATCAATGTCGTATTCTCTGCAAAGCTCTGGAATACGGTTGCCCAGCTCTCCCAAAAATTCGATTCCCGTAAATCCGGCGCCGCCCACTACAATTGTAAGGCGCTCCGGCTTTTCGCCCTGCTCTGCTCGATATGTAGCAAATTGATATTCAATATGCTCGCGAATTTGACGGGCGGAGTTTACGTTTGTAATCGAAAATGCATACTTATCAAGCCCTTTAATGCCGAATGTTTCAGGTGCTCCTCCAAGAGCAACGACTAAATAGTCGTATGTCACTTCGCCATTTTTAAGGAGGACTTTCTTCGCTTCCAAGTCGACTTTTTCCGCCGTATCCTGGATAAATTGCACTTTGCTCTTATCAATGACGTCTGAAATCGCATAGCGGACACGATCATGGTGCAATGTTCCGGCAGAAGCTTCATGCAGCCATGTCGTTTCATAATGGTAATCATTTTTATTGATGAGAACAATGTCGGCATCATTGCTTCCAAGTTGCTTTTGGAGACGTGTGACTGTCATTAAACCTCCATAGCCGGCGCCGAGTATTACAATCTTTGGCTTTCTCACTTTTATCACTTCCACCTTTACATAATATTCAATAGTACGTTTGAATTGCCCGGGCACAAAAAAATATTGTGATGCACTTCACGTACCAACACAAAAAAAAAGAAATGAAATGTCACAAAAACTTAATATATGTTCATCATATGGCTTTTACATGCTTTTTTCAAGCAGTTTACAGGAAAAACAACACTTGAGAAAATTCAGAAATATTGACAAAAAAACAGCAGCTTTTCCAATCCATTTTCGGGCATTTTATATGCAAAATTGGATGATGTATGTCACAATAGTGAAGTGTTATGATGAAAAAACTTTAAGGTTTTGAACTGGAGGGATTTTCTTTGAAAGAAGATCAACAAATATATGACATGACCATTATCGGGGCTGGCCCCGCGGGACTATTTACCGCCTTTTATGCCGGGATGAGAAATTCGACCGTGAAAATCATTGAAAGTCTCCCTCAATTGGGTGGACAGCTTGCGGCTTTGTACCCCGAAAAATATATATATGATGTGGCAGGTTTTCCGAAAATTAAGGCCATCGATCTTGTCAACAACTTAAAAGAGCAATTAACGTTATTCGAGCAAACGATTTGTTTGGGTCAGTCCGTCCAAAACGTTGAAAAACTGGAAGACGGAACTTTTAGATTAATGACCGATAAAGAAATCCACCATACAAAAGCAATCATTATTACGGCGGGAATCGGAGCCTTCCAACCACGCCGCCTGGAACTGCCGGGAGCCGAAAATTACGAAGGCAAAAACCTTCATTACTTCGTGGACGATATGAAAAAGTTTGAAGGCCAAAGGGTTGTCATTTTAGGCGGGGGAGACTCGGCCGTAGATTGGGCGCTCATGCTGGAGCCGATTGCGGAACAAGTAACTTTGATTCACCGCCGCGATAAATTCCGGGCCCACGAAAGCAGCGTGGAGCAGCTGAAAGCTTCTTCGGTCGAAATAAAAACCCCTTTTGCCGCAGCCGATATGGTTTGTGACGGGGAAGCGATCAGAAGGATCATTATCCAGGAAGTACGGGGTGAAGCGGTTGAGGAAATTGAACTGGATGCACTCATTTGCAACTACGGGTTCGTTTCTTCACTCGGCCCCATTAAAGATTGGGGAATTGACATCGAGAAGAACTCGATCGTCGTCAATTCAAAAATGGAAACGAATATCCCGGGCATTTATGCAGCCGGAGACGTGACGACATATGATGGTAAAGTAAAACTGATTGCAACGGGATTTGGCGAAGCGCCTACCGCCGTCAGCAATGCAAAGGCATATATTGATCCGAAAGCCCGCCTGCAGCCGATGCACAGCACCTCCCTTTTTGACAAATAAAAAAGACCTGAACGATCGGAAGCTCGGTTCCCTTCAAGGGGCTGGCAGCCGACGAAAATAATCCGCCTGAGCCATAAAAACAAGGGTGGATTATTTTTTGATTAATAGATAATATTTATTAATCACTATATAAAATGCAACGTTAAAATCTGACAAAAAGCCATTGCGTCTAGTCATTGATCCCCCATCCTTTTTTGACTATTAGTATTCTATACCCGAAAAGATCGGTAATGTGATTCCGTTCCTTTGACCGTTTTCAGTGAAATAGTGCCTGCGCGGGCAATGGGATTCCGTTCTTTTGACCGTTTTCGGTGAAATGACGGCTGAATGGGCAATGGGGGACCGTTCCTTTGACCGTTTTCGGTAAAATAGCGCCTGCGCGGGCAATAGTGAGCCGTTCCGTTTACTGTTGTCGGTGAAATGCTATCTAAACAGCATGGCATTGGCTCGCCAGGCCAATGAATAATGAATACCGATCGTCTAAAATGATTGCGTGTTAAACTCTTACATTCATTGTCTATAGCACTGAATCCTCTGGACTAACTCGGTTGATCGCCTTTCTTTTTCATTTAATCGTCCGTTTCGATTCCATAAAAAACGCCTCCTAACGTATGATTGAATACGTCAAGAAGCGTTTCTTGCGAGTAGATATTTGCTAAACCGTCAGGTTATTTACGCATCCCTTTGCAGGCTAAATACGCAAGTCCCACCGCTATTTTGTACTAACAATTCTCCGGCGTTCCGGCTACTTTGGCAGTCCGGAAAGACGATCCGCAGCCGCAAGACACAAGTGCATTGGGATTATCGATCGTAAATTAGGCGTCTAGTTTACGGTAGATTAAAAAACGGTAATATCAACGTTTGCCATGCGTAATGGCGATTGTTTTCGTTCAAATGGATTAATTACAACGCCTTTAAAGGGCGATTAATTTCGTTAACCCAATTTTACCCGAAGCATTCCCGTAATACAAGCGTTATTCGCATCGAATGGCAGATAATACACCGATATGGGGTAGCGTCAGGAAAGTGCGGATTTACAACGTTAAGGAAATCAAAATATAAAAAGTCTAATTTCTCGGTGTTATAAGTGAAAAATTAGGCTTTAGTTACTTCATTAAAGCGCCTGATTGATGAAGACTAAAGTTTATATTCACCAAGAAAATTGATGTGCTCTTATCCTAACAAATTGTAAAAAAGAGACATGAATGTTGCTTTTTTTCATACTGTATTTTTGGAGGTGGAAAAATGGCAAGAGTCGCTTACCGAGATGCAGACGTTGATTTAATGGCAAGGATGATGAGAGCAGAGGCTGAAGGTGAAGGAGTACAGGGGATGCTATATGTTGGAAACGTGATTGTAAACCGTGCTGTAGCTGATTGTGCGGATTTCAAGGATGTAAGGACCATTAAAGATGTTATTTTTCAAGTACAAGGGGGAAATTACTCCTTTGAAGCTGTGCAAAAAGGCAATATGTTTTATCAACGAGCAAGAGAATCTGAAAGAAGATTAGCAAGAAAGAATTTGGAATATTGGAGAGATTACCCAGCGAAATATGCTCTTTGGTACTTTAATCCATATGGTCCGTGTCCTCCAACATGGTATGGCCAACCTTTTAGTGGTCAATTTAAACAACATTGTTTTTATGAACCAGCGCCTGGAACATGTGAAAGCGTTTATAGTCGTTGAGGAAAAGATTCGAATATTTTTAAAAACTAAAACTTTTAGCAGCAAAAAAAGGATCTTCTTACTGGAAGATCCTTTTTTCAGTGTCTATAAACATGGTTTTGGTTCCCTTGATGGCTAATGGTTTTATTCATTTCTTACATATTCAATTTCAAAGGAGGATTTCCAATAAAATCACTTTTTCTTTTTTCGGTCCGAATTTTTGCGATTAGCTCATTCTATAAGGGAAGGAACAGTTTCAGCATCCCTTATTATGGGGAAATTAGGTTCTTATTCAAGACAAAACAGCTTGGCTACAGCCTTACGTGAGATGGGCCGAATAGAAAAAACGATCTTTATTTTGAATTATATTTCGGATGAATCATTAAGAAGAAAAATACAAAAAGGATTGAATAAAGGAGAAGCCATGAATGGACTGGCAAGAGCTATTTTCTTCGGAAAACAAGGCGAGCTTAGGGAACGAACCATACAGCATCAATTGCAAAGGGCCAGTGCCTTAAATATAATCATTAATGCCATCAGTATCTGGAATACTTTACATCTAACAAAGGCAGTTGAATATCAAAAACGGTCAGGTAGTTTTAATGAAGAATTATTGCACCATATGTCACCTCTAGGTTGGGTACATATTAATTTACTTGGAGAATACCATTTTAATTCGGAGAAAATGGTCTCGTTAGATTCTTTAAGACCCTTGAAACTTTCTTAACCTTGTTAAAACTGGGGGAATAGTCGGGGAAATGGGCTTAGCGTTGTAAATCCGCATTTTCCTGACTGTACCCCTATTACAGGTTCCAATCAATTGTGGGAAGCGGATATTAAATACGGCTATATCGAAGGGGAAGACCGTTTTCTTTTTATCTTCTCCATCATTGATGTGTACGATCGTTCCATCATCGACTACCACATCGGTTTAAGGTGTAGTGCGAACGATGCCATCCAGACACTGAGCCGATCCTTATTAAAACGCCAACAATACGAACAAACGGAAAAGCCTGTGATGCGGACAGACAATGGGCCACAGTTTATTTCTCATACCTTTGGGCAGTTCTGTGAGAAAACCGGCATGGAACATGAACGAATACCACCCAAAACACCCAATATGAACGCCCATATCGAGTCCTTCCACCGCATTCTGGAAGATGACTGTTTATCAAGATTTTGATATGAAAATAACATTTTGCTTGAACGCACTGTTTCAATTTGTCAAGTACGCGGGAAAAATTCCCATGTAAAA
>NZ_JBFEGN010000066.1:0-22766 GCF_047228825.1 Siminovitchia jepli | reverse complement strand
CAGGAATCTGTTGAGGCCTACCGCAGACGATACGGCGTTTATCCGGAAGCTGTACTGGCAGATCAGATTTACAGGACGCGTGAGAACCGCCAGTATTGCAAAAAACTGGGCATCCGTCTGAGTGGACCTAAACTGGGACGGCCTTCAAAGGACAGGGAGGAAAGCAGCGCCCACAAACAAATTGAATACCAGGACGCCTTAGATCGGAACGCAGTCGAAGGCAAATTTGGCGAGGGCAAGCGTGCTTATGGGCTTGGCCTTATTCGAGCACGCCTTCAACAGACAAGTGAAACCGTCATTGCCCTCCAGTTCTTGGTCATGAACCTTGAAAAGATCCTTCGGGATCCTTTTTTCCCTTTTTTTATTTTTTCATTCGACGGCTATTTTTATTTCAGAAACTGCGAGTGGCAAACTATTGATCAAAATAAAGGTTGTTCAGTAAGCCATAATTAACACTGATTATTACCTCCCTGGCGTTTTATATTAATAGCCCTAAAATGGTATTTCCTTAAAAAACCAATCGCACTCGGTGAAAAGCTTTGTGCTTTTAGCCATTGTCGGCCTGATCATCGGACTCTGGCAAGGAATAAAGCCATGTTTCTAATTAGACCGCTTTTGTTTAAGGGCAGCAACTCCCTTTTCCGGCTCCTGATCGGTGTTTTCCACTATTTTTTGCAGCTCCTCTTGATCGCCTTTTGCGTTGATGATTTCAAAAATTTGATTTAACCCTTTACTTGTTCGATCACCATTATTTCTCATCGTTTTGCCCCCCAGTTTTAAGTTATGATTAGTTTGTTTCAGCAACAGGAAAATATTCGATTTGAGGGTGCCAATTCAACAAAAAGCCGTCGTCTATTTTTTTAGCAGATTTCTTTTCTCTTCTTTCCCTTCGACATCTTTTTCGGCAGCTTCATCCGCTTTTTCCTCTGTTGCAGCGGCTTTGCCTCCTCTTTTTTGCCATCTTCCTTGGTTTCGCATGCTTCCAACAAAAAAATGATCATTGCAATGGCGCTAAAGGACAGTTTTTTTACATTGCTATTGTCCCTTTTTTTATTTAAATTCCTAACCCAGTATAGTATTATGTAGTCCCTTCGATTGATAAATTTCCTTTTTCTTATAAAAACAACGCCCTATTAATATGATCTGCTTCTTTCTATCAAAAAACTTTTTAATGTTTATTTGACAAATGACACAGTGTCATTTAAACTAAATATAGAATGTGACAACATGTCACAAAAAGGAGTTTATTTTATGGCGGCAATCGTTCCAAATGACCTCGACAAAATGAAGAGCTTAAAAGATTCATTGATCCGTTTCATGATGACCTACAAGTTTGCCCTTGATGAAGTGAATACGAAAATTAATATTTTAAAGCAGGAATTTCAATACATTGACGACGATAATCCGATTGAGCATGTCACATCACGCCTGAAGTCACCTGACAGCATTATCAGCAAAGCTTATCGGAAAGGATTTGACCTTACACTTTCGGCAATCAAGGAGAACATCCGGGATATTGCAGGAGTCCGAATCACATGCTCATTCGTTTCCGACATTTATAAAATCAGCCATATGCTGAAAAGACAAAAAGATATCCGAGTGATCGAATCAAAGGATTATATAAAAAATCCGAAGCCAAATGGGTACCGCAGCCTGCATTTAATTATCCAGATTCCTGTCTTCATGTCCGACAGGGAGCATCATGTATATGCAGAGATTCAGATTCGGACAATTGCGATGGATTTTTGGGCCAGTCTTGAACATAAACTTTACTATAAATATGATGGAGAAATACCGAATAAGTTGAAAGATGAATTGACGGAAGCTGCTTTTTCCGCCTTGCAGCTTGATGAAAAAGTGGAAAAGATACATGAGCAAGTTAACAAGATCAAAGAGAACCGGCAATTTGAAAACAGCCTGCAGCCCGACGGCCGGCTTCAAATTACCGAAGAGCTTTTATCCAAATTTAAATATGAGGAGTGAATCTCATGTTTCCCATAACAAATGTCCCGCCCTTTATTCAAAGGGAGCTTGAACAATTAAATGAGAAAATAGCACCGCTCTTTAAAAAAGCGTCGAAATATGGATTTTGGTCCATGCCTTTAATCCTGATTTCAATTTTCAACCTGGCAACTGTGTTATTTTTTATTCCAGACAAGCAAAACATGGTCGTGACAATCATCCTTTACGCCATATTGGGAGCACTCGGCATGGCTTTATCCAAAGAAGCAAAAATTCAGCGCAAAGAGATTCAAAAAATCAGTGCCGAATATGTGATCAGCCGTATTGAAAAAAGCGATATTGCTTCCGCTTCCCTGAAAAGGAAATATACGTCATTAGTGAAAGAATCTCCTATGATGGCCATCAACCACTTTGTAAAGTTTTTGGAAGCAGAAAACAAGGAAAACGATTATTTTTATTCATAAAGGATGGGGAACCATGCCAAAACTGACATTTTATAATTTGCCCGACGAAAAAAGACAAACATTGGTCCAGGCGATCAAAAGCGAATTTTCAAGGGTTCCGTTATTCGAGGCTTCCATTTCCAATATCGTGAAAGCTGCCGGCATCCCTCGCGGCAGCTTTTATCAATACTTTGAGGACAAAGACGATGCTTTTTTCTACTTGCTCAATGAGCTTGCAGAGCAGGAAAAATACAATTTCCTCTCGATATTAAGCATCCATGACGGTGACTTGTTTGAAACAGCGGTGGATTTTTATAAACGACTGCTGGAAGAAGAGGAGCACTTTCACTTTTTGAAAAATGCCTTCTTGAACATGACGCAAAAAATCGAACATTCTTTTGCGCGAAAAATTAACGACAACAATAAAAACGGGGAACACTTCAAAGCGACGGCTGCACTAATCGATCGCAGCAATCTGAACATTTCCAGCGATAAAGAACTTTTTCATGTACTGCAAATCATCACATCGATCACATTCCGGAACCTGGTTGAGACATTTGCCCATGATTTATCCCACCAGGAATCACTGGATAATCTCAAAACGGAAATGAACCTGATCAAAAAAGGGCTTGTACGCAAATCTGCGGTTAAATAAGGTGAAACTTAATTAGCGGGATGAGGCCCACAGGATGTGGGTCATGCAGGCGTTGCCCCACGATGTGGCGTTCTTAGCCTGCGATCCTCTCATCCCCCGCTGATTGTTAATTGAACAATCGGGCTTTTACTGGCAGTTGATCTCCCTACTTATCATTCTTGTTTTACCTCAAATTCTTAAACTGGGATTCTATAGCTGGATAAAATGGCAGGGAATTCAATTCCCTGCCATTTTTGTTATTCAAAAACCTTCTTTTCGACTATAATTTATTTTTTCGGGGATAATCCATGTGAAATAGCAGGTCACGCCCACGCATAATGGAGCTTCAGCACGGGATGATCAATCATGGATGCTCAGATCATTCAAATGTCCCGGCTTTTTCCAAGCAAGTGAAAGGGCGACGCCGATCAATAAAAAAATGGATGAAAAATAAAAAGGATAATCCAAATCCACATCAAACAAAATACCGCCAATGATCGGTCCCAAGACATTTCCGACGCTTGTAAACATCGAGTTCATCCCGCCGACAAACCCCTGCTCACTGCCGGCGATTTTGGATAAATAAGACGTAACGGCCGGACGGATCAGATCAAAACCGACAAAGATAATAAAGGTGACGAGCAGTATGTGGATGTATGAATGTACGATTGTCATTAAAAATACGAGTATGACTGAAAGAATCAGGCAATAGCGAATCAGGCCGATTTCTCCAAGGTATTTCGTCAAGCGATCGAAAAATGCGACCTGTGCAACTGCCCCGACAATGGCCCCGCCTGTAATAACAATTGCAATATCCTTGGGCGTAAAAGAAAATTTGTGGTCAACATAGAGAGAAAATAATGATTCAAAGGCAGCCAGGCTGAATGCCGTAATCAAAATGATGATAAAAGCAAAAAAATACATCGGCACAAAAATGCGTTTTATGCCAGATTTTTGTTCCATGGCTCCGCCTTCCTGATTTCGCTCCGGCTCACGAAGCGTAATCAATGATAAAACCGCCGCAATCAATGCAAATAATGCTGCTGTAAAGAACGGAAGACGCGTCCCGATTTCAGCTAAAAATCCACCCAGGCCGGGCCCGATAATAAAGCCCGTCGATATGGCGGCCGACATATAGCCAAGTGCTTTCGGGCGTGTTTGCATCGTTGTAATATCGGCAATAAATGCTGTAACTGCCGGCATGATAAATGCCGCGCTGATACCGCCGAGAAAACGGGAAGCAAAAAGAACTTCCACCGTTTTACCGAGCCCGAATAACAATTCGGATAGACTGAAAACCAACAGACCCAAAACAATCATTTTTTTTCGTCCATACTTATCCGCCCAACGCCCTGCAATTGGAGAGGTAATTAGCTGCACGATAGCGAAGGCCGCAACAAGATTGCCCACAACGGATCCCGATAAATTCAATTCGTTCATGATGGTCGGCAACACCGGAATCACTAGCCCAATCCCCAAAAAAGCGATAAAAAGATTTACAAGTAATATGGTTAACGTCATATTTTGTTTTTTCATATGGCTTCTCCTTCTTCTCATCCCATCAGGGGATATTCAAGAAACAATATAATCTTTTATCCATAGCAGAGTCAATCGTTTTGAAGTCCGGCCGGTATCTTCCCCCACTGATTAACAGAATTTTATCCATAAAAAATAGAAGCTTCGCCTACGCGAAGCTTCGTCCAAGGAATTCATCGAACCAGCGAAATCCCTATGCCAGGTGATTGCACGATCACCAATTTAGGTGATCTTGTTTAAAATCACAGATGTACGTTTAGATCTAAAAAAACTGATTCCTCCTATGCGTGCAACGCCGCTCTGCGGTATCCCGCTCCCGGATGTTCTTCCGGCAAACGCGCATTTCCTTTACCGAATAATTTTTCCCGGAAAGTCCCATCTGTATATTCCTTCTTTAAAATACCCCGCTTTTGCAGTTCAGGGGTGACAAGCTCAACAAAATCTTTGAAGGTTCCAGGTGCCAAAGCGTAAGCAAGGTTGAAGCCGTCGATATCGGTTTCTTCCACCCATTCTTCCAGCGTATCCGCTATCTGTTCAGGTGTTCCGACAGCAACGGGGCCCATTCCGCCTACTCCCACAAAATTTGCGAGCTCCCGGACTGTCCATTTTTTATCAGGTCTTGATGCAGTCAACATTTTTAACCATGACTTAATCGCGTTTGTTTCAATATACTCTATTTCATCATCGGGATCATACCCTGAAAAGTCGAGGCCGGTCCAGCCTCCTACTAATGCCAATGCTCCTTCATAGCTGATATACTTTGTCAGCTCTTCATATTTGCTCCAGGCCTCTTCCTCCGTCCGGCCCACAATCGGCGTCATCAAGGCGAATATTTTGACACTTTGCGGATCTCTGCCCTCATGCTCAGCAAGCTTCCTCAAGTCTTTGACATAGGAGGCTATCGGGGCTTTGGCTGGTCCCGAAACAAAGGTGCATTCCGCATGTTTTGCTGCAAATTTCCTGCCGGTGGGCGAGCCGCCTGCCTGGTATAAAACGGGAGTCCTCTGTGAAGACGGTTCACATAAATGGATGCCGGGCACGTCAAAGTATTTTCCATGATGATCTATTCCATGCACCTTCTCTGGATCGGTAAAAATCCCCCTTTCTTTGTCCCTTTTGACCGCATCTTCTTCCCAGCTTCCTTCCCATAACTTATAACAAACTTCCATATACTCGTCGGCGATAGCATACCGTTCACGATGCTGGAACTTATCTCCAATTTCGATATTTTTCGTACCGCTTTCCAAATAGGAAGTAACGATATTCCAAGCAATCCGTCCTTTTGTCAAGTGATCCAGCGTCGACATCCTCCGGGCGAACGTATAAGGATGTTCGAAAGTCGTAGAGCAGGTAATGCCGAACCCCAAGTGTTCCGTCGCATGGGCCATGGCCGAAACAAGCATCATCGGGTCGTTTACCGGAACCTGGGTCGCTTCCCTGAGTGTGGCTGTCTTATCATTCCGATACACATCGTAAATGCCGATGACATCGGCTATAAAAATTCCGTCGAAGCGCCCCTTTTCCAAGGTCTTCGCAAGGTCAACCCAATAATCAAGGTCGTTATACCGCTCAGATCGATCTTCCGGATGCCTCCATAAGCCGGGTGACTGATGCCCGACGCAATTCATCTCGAAGGCGTTCAAATAGATTCTTTTTTTCGCCAAATCGGTCCTCTCCTTTGCATTGTATCTTCATCTGTTTTAAGGTCGTTCATCCACAAACTCATGTACCATCACGGTTAGATTTCCCCGGCCAAACTTGATCGCCTTCGCTTTTTCGTCGTACAGGTCCTCCTTTAATGAATGTTCAAGAAACCTGATTAAAGCAAAACGGCGTTCATACACATCTACATAACCTTTTTCATAAAGAACGGCTTCGATTGTATTGTAAATCCCTCGATTGATCCCATACTTTAAGCCGCACCATTTGTAAAATTGCAAATCAGGCCGGCTGAATGTTGCCATGTTTGCAGAAGTTTCCGCTTTCACTCCATCACCTCAAATAAAAAGGCACTTCGCCCCATCCATGCAGATGAAACAAAGTGCCTCTAGTGGTCTAGTCAGCTCTTAGTTATTTTAAATATCCCTCAATGATCGTGACAAATTCTTCAAGGTATTTCTGATCGATTTCATCAAAGCGGTCCGTGATCGGGCTGTCGATATCAAGTACTCCATAAACATCCCCATTCACGACAATAGGAACAACAATTTCCGACCGGCTTGCCGCATCACAGGCGATATGGCCGGGAAACTGATGAACATCAGCCACACGCTCTGTTTTCCGGTCTTTTACGGCGGTCCCGCACACGCCTTTACCATAAGCGATTCGTGTACATGCAGGCAATCCCTGAAACGGCCCAAGGACGAGCTCATCATTTTTCCATACATAAAAGCCGACCCAATTCACTTCATCCAAAAATTGATTCAATAACGCCGATGCATTGGCCAATAAAGCTGTTTCATCTGTTTCTCCGTCAAGAAGAGCTTTTAATTGCTTGAGCAGTAATTGATAGTCCTCCTGTTTATTTCCGGAATATGCTTTAACTTGGAACATAGTCATTCAGCCTCCCTTCAAATCGGTTGTTCCAGATACTTCACAAAATCATCGGATGATATGACAGGTGCAAAAATATTGTTGATCCGCTCCATGGCGGCTGCTTCCTGCTCTGGCTTTTCACACCCTGTCGCATCCCCGATCACAATCGGCAAATAGCCGTTGTCGCGTGCCAATCGGACATTTCCTTCTATGCACCAGTCGAGATGGACACCTGTAAATACGATAACTTCCACTCTTTTCCTGGCTAATTCCAGCGGAAACGGTGTACCGATAAAAGCGGTTTGCAGCGCACATTCATGAAATTGGAGATCATCCGGCTCAACCAATTCCTGCAGTTCATCCACCAATTCATTGTCCCATTTGATCTTCTCTTCGGTGACATCCAAGCCTTCTACCCATGTTTCATATTGGGCCTTATCGAAAATATTTTGCGGGTCACTTCGTCGAAAAATATTGTAGCCGATCCAATTGAATGAAACAAAGTTGCCGGCATTCCTGGCAGCTTTCAACGTTTTGATTGTTGCTGGCAAGCTCCCGCGCTGGCGGTGATTTTCATGCCCCAGGGCCCCGTCACTCTCATAGAGGCATTTATTCTGGCTGATCGAAACAAAAGCCGCTCTCCTTTTTACTATTTCCGCCAAGTTCAGCTTTTTCCATTGGGGTGCAAGCTCCGGAATTGCATGAATTCCGCCGATTTTACCTTGAGTCAATGTCACAGCTGCCAATCCAATCCCCTCCATTTCAAGTTCTATTCATCTCCAGCTCTTTCAATTGCCTGCGTAAAATCTTTCCGCTGATCACTGTTTTGGGCAGTTCCTCCAATACTTCTATTTCCCTTGGTGCTGCATGGGCAGCCAAGTGGTTTCTGACAAAGACGCGGATTTCCTCAAGCAGCTCCTTCGATTCAGAAAACCCCGGCCTCAATGTAACGAAAGCTTTCACCACTTCACCGCGAATAGGGTCAGGCTTTCCGATTACCCCTGCTTCAGCGACCGCAGGATGCTCGATTAATTTGCTTTCGACTTCAAAGGGGCCGATCCGCTCCCCTGCAGAGTTGATCATGTCATCGTCCCGGCTTTGAAAAAACACATAGCCGTCTTCATCCTGATAAGCCAGGTCTCCCGAAACGTACCATCCTTCATATTTGAAATAGGCGTCAAATCTATCTTTATTTCCCCAGATTTCCTTCATCAATCCGGGCCACGGCGTGCGAACCGCCAGCTGTCCGACTGAGCCCCGTGGAAGTTCCTGGCCATCTTCATCCAAAATACCGACCGTAATGCCGGGAAATGGCCGTCCCATTGATCCAGGTTTGATCGTTTCAGCCGGTAGATTGACGATCAAGTGTCCGCCAGTTTCGGTCATCCACCATGTGTCATGAATGCGGACGCCTAATTTTTCCCACGCCCAGTAGATCACTTCAGGATTTAATGGCTCACCGACACTTAGGACATGGCGCAATGAGGAAAGATCATAGTTTTTTATCACCTCGCCTTGTGAAAGCAGCATCCGAAAAGCAGTCGGTGCGCTGTACCAGATCGTTACCTTCAATTCATGGATGAGCTGATACCAGTTTTCGGCTTTGAAGCGGCCGCCTTGAATGACGATCGTCGCCCGATTCAGCCATGGTGCAAACAGGCCGTACACACTGCCTGTCACCCAGCCGGGATGGGAGGTGCACCAATAGATATCATCATCATTTACATCCAGGACCCACTTGCCAGAAACATAGTGATGACTCACGACGCGATGGGCGTGCAATACGCCTTTTGGTTTTCCGGTTGATCCGCTCGTATAATGAATAAGCATTCCGTCCTCAAGATCCACCCATTCAACCAGATCATCATCGTTTTTACCGTCAAAAGCCGTATTTTCAATCTCTTCGATATCCAAAATCGTATGAAGGGACGGTATTTCTTTTTGCGGAACACGTTTGACCATCTCATTGTCTGTAATCAACACGGTCCCTTTACAATCATTGATCCGATCTTTGACCGCCTCTTCCATAAAAGCTTCAAACAAGGGACCCGCAATGGCACCGATTTTGATAATGGCCAAAATGGAAATGTAGCATTCCGGAGTTTTCGGGAGAAAGACAAACACCCTATCTCCCTTTTGTACTCCATGATTCTTTAAAACTCTCGCGTAATGATCCGTTTTTTCCTTCACTTCTTTAAATGTCAGGGTACGCCTTTCATCACCGTTGACATAATAAAGTGCGGTCTTTTCCCCGAAGCCTTCGTCCACATGCCGGTCAATCGTTTCATACGCCGCGTTGACTTTTCCGGTCCTTGCGAAACTTAATTCCTTTGCAGCGTCATCCCACGAAAATGTATGACGTAACGCTTCATAGTTTTCCAGATTGTACGTCCCCGATACCGGCGCGATAATCTCCCTTTCTAAAACTGCCATCATCAATCCCCCCATTGCGACGAGATCAGGGTTTTGCCCGCTTTATTCAAATCCAGGCTCTCCAATATCTCTGTTTTAAGTTCCGCCAATACATTGCTTCCTCTCGACCTGGGCCGGCTTTCTTCTACTGTCAGTTCCCTGGCAATTTCCCCCGGCTGGCCTCGAAGGATAACGACACGATCGCATAAATATGTTGCTTCATCAATGTCATGTGTAACCAGTACGATTGTCGTCTTATGCTCCTTCCAAATATCAAGCAGCAAGTCTTGCAGCTGCATTTTTGTAAAAGCATCCAATGCACTGAAAGGCTCATCCAGCAACAGGATTTCCGGTGATGTGACAAGGGCGCGGGCGATGGCAACACGCTGTGCCATTCCGCCCGACAATTGCCTTGGATACAGATCTTGACAGCCTCCCAAACCGACGCTTTCCAAATATCGTTTTCCAAGGCTGATCCTGTCTTCCTTTTTGCCTTTCAATCCAAAAATGACGTTTTCCAACACGGTAATCCAGGGAAAAAGCCGCGGTTCCTGAAAAATAAAGCCTGTTGCATCATGCACTTCTTTTGACGTTTGGCCGTTGATCGCTATTTCTCCGTCATACTCGTTATCCAGACCGGAAATCGCCCGCAATAACGTGCTCTTTCCGCAGCCGCTCGTACCCAGTATTCCGATAATCTCACCCGGTTTTGCAGAAAAGGTGATATTCCGGACTGCTGCTTTTCCAGCGAATGTCCGACTGACATTTTTCAATTCCAAGCTCATCTTTTACCCCCCCGAACTACGACTTCACAAGCCGGTCCTGCCAATGCAGTGTCCGTGTTTCAATGACTTTAAGAATCCAGTCGGTCAATTTTCCAATGATGGCGAACAAAATGATACTTGCAATGATCGTCTCTGGTGAAAGGGTGTTTTGCCCAAGGACAAGCAAGTATCCCAATCCCTGACTGGCCCCCATCAATTCTGAAGCGACAACGAACATCCAGCCCAAGCCCAAGCCGCTGCGCAGCCCTACAAGGAAGGAAGGCAATGATGCAGGCAAAATCACTCTGGTGACCAGCCGGAATGTACTCAATCCGTACATTTTTCCGACTTCGATCAACTTCCGGTCCACTCCTGCAATTCCGCTGACGATATTCAAGTAAACCGGGAAAAATACCCCGACTGCAATCATCGTCACTTTGGAAGGTTCCCCAATCCCCATCCAAAGGATGAACAATGGCACCCATGCCAATGATGGAATCGAGCGGAAAGCCTGAATCATCGGGTCAAACAGATATTCCGCTTTTTTATAAAAACCGACAAACGAACCAAAAACCACTGCCACAGCCGTTCCTAATATGAATCCCAAAAATACGCGATAGGTTGTGATGCCCACGTGCCCCCATAAGGAACCGTCCTGCGCCATTTTTTGAATGGTCGCCAGTATCGTGGATGGGGCTGGGAGTTGATACGATGGAAAAATGCCCAGGCGGCTTAACGCTTCCCACGCCACTACAAGAATGATTGGCAGTAAACTTCCAAGTATAACCGGCTGAAGGTTCCGCTTTTTTATCCGGACTTTTTTCTGTTCTGCAGGTCTTTCAGCGACAAGGGCGGACGCTAACTCTCCTTCATGCTTTGCCATTTCACTTCTCTCCTGCCCGAGTTTATTTGCCTTCAATTGCTTTTTTTGCAAATGACGGATCAATAAGATTTGAAGTCAATTTTTCAAGATCGGCTCCTGAATCGATGACATCGCTCTCTTGTAAAATTTTACCCGCTTCAATAAGCGCTTTGCGTTGAACATCTCCTGGCACAGGTTCTGAAAAATCGTTGCGTTCAAGCTGGATACGTGCAACATCCTCCGGAATGCTTGCTTCTTCCGCCAACAGGTTTACGGCTTCTTCCGGATGATCAAGCACCCATTGCCTTGCCTTCTCGTAGGCTTTGATCACACGCTGTACATATTCAGGGTATTTTTCAGCAAAATCTTCCCTCACGTTTAAAAATCCGTACGTATTAAAATCAGGATTGCGGTAAAACAGTTTTGCGCCAGTTTCAATTTCAAGGCGGGCCATATGAGGGTCAAGCCCGGCCCACGCATCGACTGATCCATTGGTCAGTGAAGAGGCTCCGTCCCCATGCTGCAGATTGACAATCTCCACATCATCAACCGACACACCTTCTTTATCTAAAGCCCGAAGCAGGAAAATATAAGGATCTGTCCCGAGTGTCGCTGCCACTTTTTTTCCTTTTAAATCTTTTACCGATTTAATGGTGGAATCCGCACTTGTGACAAGTGCTGTCCATTCCGGCTTATTGGCGATATAGACATTTTTAATCGGCGCTCCATTTGCCTTGGACATCAATGTAGCCGCTCCCGCAGCCGATCCGAAATCAACACTGTTGCTGTTCAGGAATTCCAGGGCTTTATTGCTTCCCTGGCTTAATGTCCACTCAATCTCAATGCCGTCATCTTTAAACTCATCTTCCAAGAAACCGAATTTTTTCAAAACCAGGCTTGTCGGCGAGTAGTAAGCATAGTCCAGTCTGATTTTTTCCGGTTTTCCTTCCGATTTGGCACTGGATGAGCAACCGGAAGTGATGAATAAACCAAACCCCAAAATGCTGATTGCTAAAATGGATGTTATTTTTCTCATGTCGTTATTCTCCTTTTAAATCTCACACGCATAGGTGGAGATCGTTCCTCTTAATCTTTGTGCTTCTTTGTACGTACACCTGTTGTGGACGACCGGAATTCCGGCATCCCTTGCTATTGCCGCAGCCTCTGGAGATATGACGCCTTCCTGGAGCCAGAAAATCCTCGGCTTCACTTCAACTGCCTCTTTTGCGACGCCAATTGCCGCTTCCGGACTTCTGAATACTTGAACAACGTCGATTGGGAATGGAATGCTTTTTAAATCCGGGTAGGCTTTTTCACCCAATATTTCAGTTTCCCTTGGATTGACAGGCACAATTTTGTAACCTAACCGCTGCATTTTGCGGGCCAAGCGGTAGCTGGGCCTTGCTTCTTTTCCGCTTAAACCGACAATGGCCAATGTTTTTTGACGGTTGACTTCCTGTCCATTTTTCAATACTTTTTCAGTTGCGGAGTTTAATGCCCAGCGGATAACCCCCTCATCATTGATCACAATGGGTTGGTTTCCTCCGCTACCTATACCTGTTGCTTTACTCAGCGCTTGATCAAGATCGTTCTGAATATCGCGAAGCGATTCAATCCCAACCGACAAGCGGACAAGCGATTCGGTCACGCCTGTTTCTTCCAGCTGCTCTTTGGTCAGCTGCTGGTGTGTTGTGGAAGCCGGATGGATGATAAGTGATTTCGCATCTCCGACATTTGCTACATGCGACCACAGCGAGACGTTGTTGATCAAATCTTTTCCAGCTTGTTTTCCACCTTTGATGCCAAATACAATGATGGAGCCAAAACCGTTATTGAATATTTTTTTCGCCAGTCCGTGCGAAGGATGGCTTTCAAGCCCCGGGTAGGATACCCACTCCACCGCCGGATGACTTTCCAGGTATTCCGCCAGCTTGGCGGCATTTTCGTTATGGCGTTCAACCCGTATATGCAAGGTTTCCAATCCCTGTATCAGCTGAAAAGCATTTTGCGGGCTTAATGCTGCACCGAAATCGCGCAGCAATTGGACCCTTACTTTTGTAATAAATGCCAATGTTCCGAAATCAACGGCATATCGAATCCCGTTATAACTTGAATCAGGCTCTGTAAATTCAGGAAACTTTTCCGTGTTCCAGTTGAAGCGGCCTCCGTCAACAATGACGCCGCCAATTGATGTACCATGGCCACCTATCCATTTGGTTGCCGAATGGACAACGATGTCAGCCCCAAGCTGAAGCGGTTTACAGACATGCGGAGTTGCAAAAGTATTATCGACAATGAAAGGCACTCCGGCTTCATGGGCAATTTCAGCCACCGCTTCTACATCCAGCACCTGCAAGCCGGGATTTCCAATAATTTCCCCGTAAACGGCTTTTGTTTTATCAGTGATAGCCGCTTTAAAGTTTTCCGGGTCGGTTGGATCGACAAACTTGACATGGATCCCGTAGCGCGGAAGTGTTACAGCGAATAAGTTATATGTACCTCCATAAAGATTTGCCCCAGCTACAATCTCATCGCCGGCGCTTGCCAGGCTCAGAATGGATAACGTAATGGCGGACATTCCGGATGATGTTGCCACCGCTGCCACCCCGTCTTCCAGCAATGCCATTCTCTTTTCAAAAACATCCACTGTCGGATTTCCGATGCGGGAATAGATATTTCCCGGCTCATCCAAAGCGAATAACCGTTCAGCATGCTCGGTATCATGAAAAACAAAGGAAGTCGTTTGATAAATGGGAACCGCCCTCGATCCTGTAGTCGGATCCGGTGCCTGCCCTCCGTGTAATGCCAATGTTTCAAGATCATACGTTGCGTTTTTTGCTGTTGTCATTTTCGTTTCCCCCTCATTCGTTAAATAAAAAAGCCCTCTTCGTAAGAAGAGAGCCGCTTATCATCGATTTTCTCTTCTTATCTTTCAGGAGTTGCCTCCTGCAGGAATTAGCACCTTATTAAGCCGGAAATTTCTGCTTAATGGTTGCCGGGCATCATCGGGCCAGTCCCTCCGCCTCTCTTGATAAGAATCTGCTATTCAATTTTTTTAAAATAAAAAACCTCTCACGAAAGATGAGAGGGTGTATCTTTAATTTCCTCTTATCTTTCCGAGCAAAACGCTCAGCTGGATTTAGCACCTTTTAAGTAGCAAACTTAAGGTTGCCGGGTGTCATCAGGCCAGATCCTTCCACCGCTCTTGATAAGAACTTATTGAATTGGTTTGCTGAATGGTTAATAGCAGTCTAGCACGGGAATTTTTCGTTGTCAAATGTTTTTTTTAGTTTTCCCATTATCTTAATTGGATTAGGCAGCTGGTACGGCTCTTGAAGAATGCATTAGCCCTTTTTCATTGCGATCATTCGAATGCGCTTATAATCCGCTTCCCATATGCCGTCTTTATATAAATCCGGCTGAATCTTATCTTTTATTTTTTCATAAATTACTATTTTTTCTTCTTTAGAAAATTCGGGGAAAAAGTCATTTGCAAAACCATCCAGCCAATGTAATAATCCTTTTTCTCCATCCGGCAACACGGTCGGTCTATGAAAATGATGAGCATATTGCACGTTAAATCCGTACCGCTCCAGTAGAGCACTATATTCCCCTATACTGGGGAAATACCAAGGGTTTCTCTTCGTTGCATTCACGCCATATTCTTGATAAAGCACCTCTTCTATTCCCCGAATGACGGTTTGGACATTTCCCTCCCCGCCAAATTCCGCTACAAAGCGGCCGCCAGGATGTAGTGCGAGCCCAATGGATTCGACCACTTTCTCAGCGTCTTTCATCCAATGAAGGGCTGCATTTGAAAAAACAGCATCATACTTTTCATTTGTTCTAAAGGTTTCACCATCGCCAACTATGAACGGGATTGAAGGATATTTTTCACGCGCCTTTACAACCATTTGGGTTGATGCATCCATTCCTGTCACCATGGCACCGGACTTGGAGATTTCATAGGAAAGATCCCCAGTTCCACAGCCCAAATCAAGGATTCTCTCTCCCTTTTGCGGACGAAGCAGCTCTACGATTCCCTTCCCGAAATGAGATACGTAGTTAAGTTTATCATCATACAAATCTGCGTTCCATATATTTTCAGAGCACATGTCATTACACCTCTCCCAATGGACATCAGGTAGTTCTGTATTCGTTAATGCTTCCATTGAAATTTTCTATAAAAATACCATAAAAACAGTAAATGAAGCAACAGGGCATACAGTCCATACAGGCTGCCCCATGTTGTTCCTTTTGGACCAAAAAAGGATACAACGGTGCGGCAATTCCGCCAGTTTCCGGCCGCCTGTATGTTCATTCAACACAGCTTTTTTACTTGTAGAGCCAAAAAGGCGGAAACAACCACCAGCACTGCCGTAAAGCCTGCTACTCCTGCCCAGCCAAAGTGTGACCAAAATAGGCCGCCTGCAGAGCCCCCGATACTCGACCCCATATAATAGGCAAATAAATAAAGTGAGGATGCCTGAGCGATATCATGTGTTGCAAGCTTGCTTACCAAACCGCTTGCTACCGAATGGGCGCCGAAAAAACCGAATGTCAAAACGACAATTCCCAGCACTTGATAAAATAGATGAACGGGAAGCGTCAATAATACACCCAATACCATCAGCAGCGCACCAATGATGATAAACATGGGGCGGCTCGCTTTGTCACCGAGCATGCCAAACCAGGCTGAACTGAATGTACCAACTAAATAAACAAGAAACAACCAGCCTATGATTGTCATGCTTAAATGATACGGAGGTTCCGCAAGCTTAAAGCCCAGGTAATTAAAGATGGTGACAAAACTCCCCATTAAAAAAAGAGCGATGAAAAATAATAACACCAAAACCGGATTTTTCAAATGGGAAGTGAGGGATCCGAAAAGCGTTTTTAAATTCAACGGCCGGGATGCAAAATGCTTTGATGGCGGCAAAGCCCATATGAAATAAATGCCGGCAATCAGACTAATACTTCCTAAGCAAAGCATTCCCGCTTTCCAGGAAAACAAATCTGTCATCGTTCCCATGATGACTCTTCCGGCAAGTCCCCCAATCGTATTGCCGCTGATATACAGGCCCATCGCTGCACCCAGGCTGTTTCCTTCGATTTCCTCCCCCAAATAGGCCATGGCAATCGAAGGAATGCCGGCAAATGCCAGCCCCTGAAGCACCCGCAATGCCAAAAGAAGTTCAAAATTTGGCGAGAATGCAATCACCACAGTTAAAACCGCTGCAATGATAATGCAGACAGACATGATGTTTTTTCTTCCCCATGCCTCGGAAAGAGAGCCAAAAATAAGCAGTCCAAAGGCAAGGGAGAGTGTCGTCAATGATAAAGACAGGCTTGCCATTGTTGGCGTAACATGAAATTCCTCCGTAAAGACCGGTAAAATGGATTGTGTCATATACAGATTGGAAAACGTAATAAAAGCAGCGGTGAATAACGCAAAATTGGCTTTTTTGAACGCCGGTGTACCTTGCTGAAGATACCCCTTTTTTATTGCAGTTCCTTCATTTTTATTTATTGTCATTGTCGGATTCCCCTATGTTATTTTTACTTAGGTGAATAGTGGTTCTATAGTAAAGGATACAAGAGCAAGATTGATAAATATAATATATAATTGTTATAAACATATAAATTATTTTTATAGGAAGGGATCCACAATGAATTTACATGCACTGCGGTTATTTGCAAAAGTGGCCGAATTAAAAAGTGTGTCTAAAGCAGCGGAGTCACTTAGAATCAGCCAGCCGGCCGTGACCATTCAAGTACGGAATTTGGAAAAAGAAGTAGGATTCCCTTTGATAGAATCAAAAGGAAGAGGGATTACCCTGACGCCGAACGGGAAATTTTTATACGAACAGGCACGAAGATTGTTTGACTTGGAGAATGATATTGAACATAAAATTGCCCAGGTGCGGGATTCGGGGGCAGAGGATTTAAATATTGCAGCCTCTTATATTCCGGCAAATTTTCTGCTGCCAAAATGGCTCAGCAAATACAAAACGGCCTTCCCAACAAGAAAAGTCAATGTCAAGACGGAAAATACACAGCAGGTTATAGAACAACTCCTCCATTATAAGGCGGATCTGGCATTTGTCATAGAGGAAAATGACCATCATCCAGATATCGATTATCAATTTTTGATGAACTTGGAATTTTGCTTTATTGCCCCTTATCACCATCGGCTTGCCGGGAAAACTGTGTCGTATGAGACCTTAATGCGCGAACCGTTTATTTTGCGGGAAGAAGGAAGCTCAACAAAGGATTTATTGCTTGCATTGTGCAAGCTTCATAAAGCACCTCCACCCAATATCGGCATGCAATTATACGGACTGAGCGTTTCCATCCAAACGGTTGCAGCAGGCTTTGGTGTCATGCTTGCGCCATCAATCGCTTTGGACAACTTTATCCGGCAAAAGCAAGTGGCAAAGATATATGTTGAAGGCATTGAGATCAACCGCCCCGTGTTTCTTTGTACGAGAAAAAATGAAATCAATGTCCTGCCACATGCCGGTGATTTTATTCATATAATAAACAGTTCATGTCATCCCGGCTTGTAATACAGACAAAAGCAGGAGGAATAATGCCCCCCTGCTTTTGATCCTCTTTATTCAACTACACGTCTGACAACGCCTTTAAAGGCGGCTTTCCAGTAACTATTGCTCATGGAGTCAACGGATACGCCGTGAGAGCTGTTGTCGTTCAAGAAGGTCCCATTGCCAAGATAAATGCCGACATGGCCGTTTGCCTTGTAAGTATCAAAGAAGACAAGGTCTCCTCTCTTCATCTCTGATGCACTGACCGCTCTTCCCTGGTTGACAAGCTGGCTCGTTGTCCAGCCAAGATTCACTCCAGCCGACGCATAGGCCCAATGGACAAACGAAGAACAGTCAAATCGCCTGTTTTGGATATCAGCGGCTGTTCTGCCCCCTCCCCATTTATAGGGAGAACGGCCAACAATCGAAGAGCCTGTACTGATGGCAGTTTCAATAGCAGATGAGCCCTTTTTCACTGTAGGTGCAGACGGTGCCACAGACCGGCTTTTTGGAGCTGTACCGCCGCTGGATGCTGCAACAGATCCCGCTTTTGCTGTATTTCCGGCTGCAGTTGCTGCCGCTCCGGTTCCTCCAGATTTTTCTGCCGTTGCTGCTGTTCCGGAATCTTCTGCCGATGCTGCTGTTCCGGATTTTTCTGCTGCTCCAGATTTTTCTGCCGCTCCTTCTCCTGTTGCTCCAGCTTCCTCCGCTGCTTTAGCAGCAGCTCTTTCTTCTGCTTTCTTCGCTTCTTCAATCATGGCAGCTTTTTGGTTCTCAAGATCCACCAATTCCTTGCTGGCTTCATTTCGCTGCTCTTTCATGGCGGCAAGCATGCTGTTTTTATCATTTACCTGATATGTAAGTTGTTCTTTCAGTTCTTTGATTTCTGCCAGTTCGCTCTGGATTTTCTCCAATTTCTTTTTCAGTTCCGCTTCAGAAGCTTCCAATGTTTGCTGGTCTTTCTTCTGCTCCTCTATGATGCTTTTATCAGCGTTTAAAATTTTTGTCAATGCGATCGTGCGGTCAACCAAATCGCTAAAGCTTTCAGCCTCCAGCAGCACATCAAGATAGTTGGCCGAGCCTCCGTTTTGTTGAACGGCGCGGGCCCGCTTTTGCAATACCTCATAGCGCTTTTCAAGACGCTCTTTTATTTCGGCAATATTTTTTTCAAGCTGCTTCACTTCTTCTTTTGTTTTGGAAATATTGTTTTCGGCCGCCGTAATTTTTTGATTCGTTTCATTTACTTTTGCATTCAATTTCCCCAGAAGATCATTGACTTCCTGCTCTTTTGCTTTTAAAGAAGAAATTTCCTGCTTTTTCGCCGAAATTTCCTGATCCAAATTTTCATTGGCAAATACTGCACTGTTCGGAAGTGACGCAAATAACAGACCTGTACCAAGCACGGATACTAGCAATCTTTTTTTCAATTTTATTTTTCCCCCTATAAAGCTTTTCAAATATGTATCTATTCATCCTTGTGTGAAAAAAAATCCTCTTTTTCGCTAAAAACAATATATCCGACAACTATTGATAATTCAGATAGAATTATACCATCAAATTTCGACAGAGTGTCATTACAATCATCTTGCATTATTATTTCAATCATGTTACAAAGATTTCCTCCATACCCAAACAGTGGTTATCCATCAGAAATGAACCAGAAACCGTTCTTGCTGTTGTTTTTCTATTGGTTCCATGCTAAAATGCAAGTAACTACTTGCATGCATGAAGGGGAGTTGAACCATTTGTCGACACAATCGACATCAGAACGCATTTTGGATGCCGCGATCCAATTGATCAGCGAGAAAGGTTATGCCGCAGCTACAACCAGGTCGATCGCTGAACTTGCAGGGGTAAATGAAGTGACCGTCTTTCGCCATTACGGGAATAAGCGCGGTATTTTAAAAGCGATCATTGACAAATTTTCATATGGCCCGGTCTTGCAGAAAACGATTCAATTTGATATCACCTATGAATTGGAGACGGATTTGCTTCATTTTTCCAACAGATACTTTCAATCCATGCTGCCCATTAAAAACCTGGTTCTCATCGCCTTTAAAGAAGCGGGTACATTTCCGGAAATCGATGAAGAGCTTGCCAATGTGCCCCGTTTTTTAAAAGAACAATTAATGGGGTATTTCAGGGAAATGAAAAAAAGAGGGAAAATATTGGATTTGAATGAGGAGGAAGTCTCTTTGGCATTCATTGCCCTCAATTTCGGCCATTTCATCTCGCACATCCGATCGGGACCGAAAGTAACAGAACTGGATATTCAGGATCTATTGAAAACGAGCATGTCGATTTTTTCTAGGGGAATTGCCCCCTAGAAAAAAATTTACCATGTATGCAAGCAAGTACTTACATTCAAAGGAGGCATTTCAATGAACGGCATCAAAGCACTATTCAAAGTAAGAGGAACTTATACTGGAATAATGGCAGCCGTCATGTTCCAATTGGTCTTTTTCTCCGTATGGTTGACGGCTTATAAAGGGGTGCAGGATCGGACGGATCACTTGACAATTGGAATGGTATACGAAGATCAAGACAGTGAAATGAATATTGGGGAGGAATTTGAGCAGAATCTTCCTTTCAAGGTAAAACAGTACAGTTCTTTTAAAAAGGCTTCTGATGAAATGAATGACCGGAAAATGGAAATGATTATCCAGATACCGTCTGATTTTACATCATCGCTGCAGTCGGGAGAACGCCCTTCCATTTATTACTGGATCAACCAAGCAAATGCAACATTCAGTAAAACGATGATGGAGCAAGCTGCAAATCAATTAAACAGGCAACTGAACGAGAAAGTATTTTCTCTGCAAAAAACTGCGGGAGAGACGATGTTCGAGCAAAAGTTGCAGCAACTCCCTTTGGAGCAGCCGGTTGCACAAGCACTCGGAGAAACAGTACAATCCGTTTTTTCAACCATTCACTCAGAACCGGTTGAAGGGGTGGTCAAGAAGACGAATGCCGTCGATGAATTTTCCGCTAACCTCGTCCCCCTGATGGTCATCATCTCTTCATTTGCCGGTGCCATGGTGATGATTATGCAAATACATGAAGCTGCCGAAACGATTAGATCGGCCTATTCAAAATGGAGCTTGTTTTTAGGAAGACAAATCATTAACGTGGGCGTCGCCTTCCTCCTGCCATTCCTGACTATCGGTCTGATGAAACTGTTTGACGTTGCAACCCAGGAGCCATTTTGGACGATCTACCTTTTCCAGGGTATCATGTTCCTGTCATTTTTAATGTTCGCCCAGGTCTTTGTCTTCCTTTTCGGGAATTACGGAATGGTGTTCAATATTTTGGCCCTTTCCTTTCAACTTGTCACATCGGGTGTTTTGGTTTCAAAAGAATTGTTGACAAACGGCTATCAAGGATTGGCGTCTTTCCTGCCTGCAACGTATGGAGCAGACGGCTATTATTCCATTGTATTTGGCGGAAACAGCGGCATGCTGAAGGACAATATTTGGTATTTATTGCTGATTACGGGAGTCACTTTCATTCTAGCCATCGGAGCGGTTGCCGTGAGGCGGAATTTCAAAAAAAGCGATAGGAGTGTTGGTAGAGAAATAGAAAACGAAAACATCCAGTAAGCAGTCTTTCCGGGGTTCCCGCAAACTCAACACATTTTACCATTATCTAGATTTAAACAGCCTGAGTCCGGACTCAGGCTGTTTCATGAACTTTGTTAACGTCATATAGGAGACGCTTTCCCTGTCTTTAAAATCTTCCTTGAATTTTGAAGACAATTTCTGCAAATAAGGAGGCGAATAAAAAGGTTCCCGTATAGACGACAATGGATACAACCACAATGCGCCACCCCAATTTCTTGAATGCGTCTATGTCTTTACCCAGTGATAAACCTGCATAAGCAAGAATCGGCGTAGCGATGGCCATGAAGTCGATTTTAGATGTTTGCTCGACAATCCATCCGTTGCCGGGAAAAATAGGTGTCGTAGTAATGAGCGCAATAAATGAAATCCAGACGACTGCCGGAATTTTAATGGGAAGATAATTGGCAAGCGCCAGTCCGCTGATTGTTATGATAACGATAATTAGAATTCCCGGCAGTGCTTCAATCGGGTTGACCTTGTACCCTACCCAGTTTCCAATGATGGCAATAACACCAATCAATGACAGGATTTTTACCTTTTCAATCATATTTCTCCGCCTCCCTTGTCAGTAGAGAGCTTATGGCGGCCAAGCTTTGGCTCCAACCAGTTATACAACCGGATGGTGACTGGAAGAGAGAAAAATACACATATATAAGTCCCCAGTATGGTCGTAATCAGATTGGCGGCAGCAGCAAATAATGCGATATCGGCAGCATCATTCGGAAATGTAACAGCAAGCGCACCGGATGCCGCTGCCATCATGCTGCCCGATCCAACCCCCGCTCCCATTGCCAATGAGATGGGATGAAGGAAACCGAGACTTCCCAGGAAACCGGCCAGCAATGCCAGGTAAATGGCTCCAAATACTGTGCCGCATACATAGACGCCGAGCGCTCCCCTTCCTTCCGGCGAGTCTGCGCCAAATTTCTCGGCAATGATGGCCAGATTCGGTTCACGGTCGATGGAAAAAGTCGCTCCGATGGCTTCCCGTTTCATGCCCAACAATAGGGCGATTGGCAATCCGATCATAATGGTGCCGATGACATGTCCAATTTCTTGTACCGCCAGGGACAGACCCGCCTCGAAAATTTTAGGCAAAGATGGCCCTAACATTGTACCGAGTTTGGCAACAAACAACATAAACGAAATCCCGAGAATCGTTGCTGCGTTTTTCATTTGCTTTTGCGTCAATAGTTTGAATTTAGGCCAGCTGACAATCCCGCCCCAGATCAACACATACAGCATTGGAAATAAAGCGATCGTTCCGACACCGATGTTGAATTGCTTGGAGCCGATCCATTCACCTGCCACTACAAACGCCAACACGATCAAATGAAGCTTTATATTCTTTCTCACCAATACCCCTCCTTAATATATAATAGTCTCTCGGCATTCGCCGAGTTAGATGGGTCAAAGGATCTCTTGACCCAACTGTTTGATTCCCCTCCTACTT